>CAUYTW010000262.1 GCA_963575715.1 Gammaproteobacteria bacterium
GTCAGCCCTTACGGGCCTGGTGACACACACCTTGCGGTGTGGCTCCCCTCGCCAATGCGCAGCGCAGCTTCTTAGCCGTGGAGTGATTTACCGACCCGTTACGTGGGTTTTATTTCATGACCCCCAAAGGCATTACGCATCATAGAGAGCAGACGATTACCGTAACTTTCGCGATCCTGACTCGTGAAACGCATTTGCAACGCCAGTGCCAATACCGGAGCGGCTACTCCCTGATCCACGGATTCCAATACTGTCCAACGACCCTCTCCAGAATCTGCCACAACCGGAGAGATTCCCGCGAGGTCTGAATTTTCGGCAAGAATGGCGGCGGTTAAATCCAATAACCAGGAACGCACCACTGAACCATGACGCCATAATTCTGCTATCTGTGCTGCTTTCAAATCAAAATTAGTCTTGCCTCGCAGTAGCGCGAAACCTTCCGCAAAGGATTGCATCATTCCGTATTCAATACCATTGTGAATCATCTTGACAAAATGCCCAGAACCGACTGGCCCGACATGCGCCCAACCATGCTCCGGGCTTGGAGCTAGGGTTTTCAATATTGGTTCGACCACCGCAACATCCCTGGCAGAACCGCCAACCATTAGGCAATAGCCATTGTCCAAACCCCATATTCCCCCGGAAGTACCGGCATCGACGAAGCCCAGACCCTGTTCCGCGAGCCATGCTCCACGCCGTTCGCTATCCTTGTACCAAGTATTTCCTCCATCTACCACCACATCACCGGGCATAAGGAGCGATGGTAGATCGTGAATAACTTGCTCAGTCGGAGCGCCAGCGGGCAACATCAACCACACCACTCTGGGAGTGGATAATTGTACAACCGCCTCGGCCAGGCTCGCGGCGGGAATCAGCCCACTCTCACGCGCTAAATCTGCGCTCACCTGGAAGGTACGGTTGTATCCAATCACCTCAACTCCACGCCGCTGAAGGCGTCGTGCCATATTTGCTCCCATTCGTCCCAAACCTACTATTGCCATTTTCATCTTGAAGACCTCACGTTAAAGTAATGGAAAAATTTTCGGCCTTGATAATTTAATTTTGCAGCACACTGAAATTGAATTCATGGCAAAGGAATTCATGAACGAAAATATTTTTAGTTATATAGTTATACTTTAATTATTTGATTCAACTTAGGAGTTACGCAGTTGAATTTGTAACTCTATACAGGTAGGAGTTACGCAGTTG
>CAUYTW010000263.1 GCA_963575715.1 Gammaproteobacteria bacterium
CAATACATTATCAACACCGCCAGTTAATCCGGTTGAACCTGTAACCATATTAATTTGGTTTTCATCTTCCTGTTTTCTCGTGTGTGTTACCAATACAATCGAGACGTTGTATTCAGCCGCTACCTGTAATAATTCCACACCCATTGAATAGTCGGATTCGTATAAATTCTCGCCACGTTTTGAATGTGGACGAATACGCGCAAGCGTATCGACAATTACAAGTCGAGTATCAAGATTGTTGTCTAACCAATTACGTAAATCATCAATTCCTCCTTCGTTTTTTCGTCGCCAGTCAGTAAAAAACCACAAATTAGCGGGCGCTTGCGTTGTCCCTAACCGCTTTCTAAGTCGAGACTGAAGGCGTCGTTCGTTGTCCTCAAGTGCTAAATAAAGAGCGGTTCCAGGGTCAACTTGGGTTTTTCCAAGCACTACACCACCGCTTGCTACCGCGATAGCCATATCCAAAGCTAACCATGACTTCCTCGCTTTAGGAGCACCAGCTAATAGTGTTAATCCAGCCGGTAATATCCCAGGAACAGCCCATTTAACAGGTTTGAATTCCTTGTTAATCAATTCCTGGGCGGAAATTCCAATTCGAGATGTGGCTTTAGGTTGTGGCGTTGAATTATTCAATTCTTTGGTGATTCTGAATGCTGATGAAATGCAATCAGCGACGAATTTAAAGCCTTTTCTCTTGTGCAAGTCGTTAAAATCTTTATCTCCATCCTCTCTAGTATCGCCAAAATTAGGCATAGCTAATAAAGATTGAGTTTCGGTTACTGCCTTAACTGCTTGCGGGTCAGGGTCACCGTTAGGTAATAGGTCCGCAGCAATTACGATACGGGTAGACGAGTAGGCGGCTTTTATTTCTAATGTTGCCCTGGTAAGTTGTCCGTTACTACCTACAGCCACCACGCCGAAACCGGTGGCATGGTGAATAGATAAGGCCGTAGCAACGCCTTCAGCAATCACCACAGTGTCGGTGTCTATACCAATGCTCCAATAGCCACCGGCACGAGTGGCGCCTGCTAGGGCGTGTTTACGGCCATTTCCATCGATAAATTCTAGGGAGGAGACTTGACCGTTACGCCTAATTGGCACGATTAAGACTTGGCCTTCTAACGGCTTCTCGTCGCGACCTTTTGGGGTATATCCAATATGATTGGATATTTCGGACGTTGACGATTCGTACAATTCGCCA
>CAUYTW010000264.1 GCA_963575715.1 Gammaproteobacteria bacterium
CCGCTTCGCTTCGCGCAGAATGACTTCCTATTTTTCAACTGCGTAACTCCTAATCTGATTGGACTTTTGGCAAAACAACCTCAAAAACGGTACCTTTGCCCAGGATGCTGGAGACACGGATGGCTCCCCCCATTCGTTAGGTGATGCCATGCACTACCGACAGCCCCAAGCCACTACCGCAACCAGGGGCTTTGGTGGTGAAAAAAGGGTCAAAAATGCGATCCAAAATCGTGGAGGAAATGCCACCGCCGGTATCTTCGACTATTAGCGCCAAGTAGTGAGCGGGCGGCAACTCAGGAGGCGGGACAGCCACCGGTGCGATAGTGAACGTCAGGGTACCGGTGCCGATCATCGCATCGGCGGCGTTGACCGCCAAGTTGACAATGATTTGCCGCAGCTCGCCAGGATCACCCCGCACCTGAGCATCAGGTAACTCCAGACGGGTATCAATCATTACCCCCGCAGGCAAAATCGGCCTGAGCAGAGTCAAAGATTCCGTTAATATCTCACTTACCGTCACAGCCTCATGACAGGTCTGTTCATGGCGTGCGAAAGCCAGGATGCGAGCAACCAGATCACGCGCGCGTCGCACCGCGATGATCACCTGTTCTAGGTTCGCGTACTCGTTACTGGCTGGCGGCTGGGTATCCAGGGTCATCTCAGTAAATCCCAGGATAACCCCAAGCAAGGTATTAAAATCGTGAGCAATACCCGCCGCCAGCGTTCCTAGCGCCTCCAGACGTTCCCCCTGACGGAGGCGATCCTGAAGCATGGCGGCGTAGCGTTGTTCCGTCTGGGCACGGAAAGCTAATCCATAGGCCATTAACACCTCGGCGAGCGGTGCGCTAATCCTCGACAGATTAGCGGGATTGAGCGTGGCCAGGGCCTGCTCTTGAAAATCGGCGATCTCTTCCGGCGGTATTTCGTCAATAACCAAACAGCGTCCTAATTTGCCAAATTCCGACAGGGTGACCTCATCCGGCGTCGTGCAATAATGCGCCAGGAGCGTGGCATAGATGGCGGCGTGGGTAATCGACGGATGTCGTGAAAATGAACCTTTATAGGCATTAATGTTCATTTTTTGGCGATGACAATGCTTCCATCCAAATCCGGCGCGGAAACCCCCTGGCTTGAGCCATGGGGAGGAAGCGCCGCCCTCCTGTTTTTTGATTTTGAAGTTAAGAAAGA
>CAUYTW010000265.1 GCA_963575715.1 Gammaproteobacteria bacterium
GTAGTTCGATTTCTCGAACTAAGGCTGGTCAACCTCGGACTTGTTTTCACAAGCCTCGCCCTTATAGAACGGGGTGATTGACGCTGTTAAGGCACAGCGTAATTCGTGCGCCATCCAGTCAGGCTGAGAGTTTCTCCACCTCTGGCCACAGAAACCGTAATCCGCAGTGTATTGTCGATGCCCTGCCAGGTCTCCAGGCCAACAACTACATTCACATTGTAACCAGTAAGGCCCGTGACCAGCGTTCCGTCGATATCACATATCGGCTGAGTGTAGCCGTCATAATCGCGGATATCATCGGCACTGGACCGGTTGCATCCGCTGATCGTGCCTACAGGGTTTATTGCATAGGGCTTGAGCAAAATCTCCTCCATCATCTCCTCGGCAATGACCAACATTTGTTTATGGATCAGGGGATCGGCGCTTGATTTTATCGAAATGTTGAAAGCCGCCAGCACACCAGTCAGGCCAACGCTGATAATTATGATGGCCATGACCATTTCGATTAAAGTGAAGCCGAAGGCCAGTTTATGGAACATAGCCAATCATTCCAGTCTTGCCAACAACGGTAATGATCTTCTCCGTTCCGACGATAATCAGTGATAGATCGTTGGCAGTGCCATCACTTTTGAAATTTAATGCCGCAGGTAGCGGATTAAAAAACGCATTAACGGAATCACCACTGACAATTTGATTGCTGGACGTACCGGGAATAAACAACGTGGTATCACAAACATTATTTTTGTCAGTATCGATATTCAATTCTAGGGTGTAATTATTAGGAAAAATAATGCAAACCAGCCGTCGGTGGCTAGTGGCTATTTTTTGGGCATAACGCAAGGCTGCCATGGTTTTATCATGAAATTCAACGGCGCGGTACCCGCTTATATCCATGCGCGGAACGACGACGACAGCAAGAATACCGATAATGATCATGGTCATAATCAGTTCGATCAGAGTAAATCCGCCTGTTGGATTCATGGCAAGCTGCAATCGCATTGCAGATACTCGTACTATATGGCTATTTTGCGGAATTATTTTATCCTTTGAGCAGCAAAGCTTCCAAATAACCATTAGATGCTTCTCTCTTGACCAGTCTCATTTCGCCGCCTAGTGTATAAATAATTTGGTAGTGCCCTAATCAATAGGATAAAGTGTTAAAATTTTATTATCATTTTTCAT
>CAUYTW010000266.1 GCA_963575715.1 Gammaproteobacteria bacterium
TGAAAAATGATAATAAAATTTTAACACTTTATCCTATTGATTAGGGCACTACCCAGTTCTTGATAGGTTAATGACTGATCTTCAAAAACCACGGCAGTCTGAGCTGGGGTGCGTATCACCCATTCCTCGAATAATTGATGCAGACATTGAACTGGCGGTTTAATTTTGCAAGTATGATTCCATTCCTGTAGCAATTGATGTTGTTCCCCTTCAGTCAATAAAGGGAGTTGGGCCACCGTTTGATGAGGATTCGCCAAAATACCTTTCAATAGCACCTGAAAATGACGACTCATCCGTTCTATCGTGGTTGCATCAAATAAGTCGGTACTATATAAAACAAAACCGTCTACTCCTCCATTGCGTTCCCATAGATGCACTTCGATGTCCATTCGTACCCGTGACGTGTAGAAGAAATCCAATGGCTGCGTAATTTGTAATTCTGGTAATTCCAGGTTTTCGATAAAAGCACTTTGCAAGGCCAACACTACCTGAAAAATTGGATTGTAATTCAAGGTCCGTGTAGGTTGTAACTCTTCCACCAAGCGTTCAAATGGAAAATCCTGGTGTGTATAGGCATCTTGCGTAGTGCGCCGAACCTGGACCAAATGGTCCATAAAAGTGGGATTGCCAGCGAGGTTCGCACGCAGTGCCAAACTGTTGACAAAGAAACCCATGAGTAATTCAATCTCGTGGCGATTGCGATTGGCAATGGGAGAACCCACCACGATATCCAGTTGACCACTATAGCGCGATAGCAACACCTGAAAAGCTGCCAACAAGGTCATAAACAGCGTGGCATCCGCCTGGCGACCAAGTTGATGTAAAGCCTGGGTGTCTTCTACCGAAATTTGAAAACGATGTACGTTAGCCTCATACGTTTGCACCGGTGGACGAGGTCGGTCAGTCGGTAATGACAGTAATTCAGGGGCACCAGCCAATTGAGTTTTCCAATAACGTAATTGAGTGGCTAATACCTCTCCATGCAACCATTGCCGTTGCCAGAGGGCAAAATCCGCATATTGAATAGGTAGTGGAGGTAATGGGGAGACTTGACCATGGAGGAAGGCTGGATAAAGGGAAGCTAATTCATGTACGAGAATATTTATCGACCAGCCATCCACCGCAATGTGATGCATCGTCAATAAGAGCACGTGGCTAGTGGTAGATTGAGTAGCACTCAGTTGTAATAGTGTGGCGCGTATCATCAGATCATGAGACAAATCAAATCGACGTTGGGCTTCCGCTATAGCTGACCGCATCAATTCCGCCGTTTGCGCAATCTCGGGAAGATGACGCAAATCCACGATTGGAATATCTAAAGTCGCTTCTGGATGAATGATTTGGTAGGCTTCTCCTTCATGTTCCGCAAAGGTGGTACGCAAACTTTCATGGCGCTGCACAATTTCACGCAAGGCGGCCTGCAACGCAGCCACGTCTAACTTACCCGTCAGCTGTAGTGCCGAAAAAACGTTGTAAGCCGTACTGGCCCCCATCTGGTCTAAAAACCATAAACGTTGTTGCGCGAAAGAGAGTGGCAGTCTGCCAGTCCGTGCTGCCTGTGGAATGGCTTGCGAGGAATCGGGGCACTGTTGTGCTTGCCGGAGTATCTCGACCAGTTCCGCTTTATGCGCCTGAATTTTTTTGCGTAGATCGGGTGTGATGACTCCTTTAGGCGCTCTGGTGCGTAACTGATCTTCTTCGACCCACAGTTTGATTCCTGAATTTTGTAATTCATTTAATAATGAAGTGATCATAATATTTACCATATTTCTTCCTCTTCCTTTTTCTCTTCATCTGGATCCGTAGCTTGTTGTGCGTTTTGATATAACATCGTTTGTGCTATTTTCACCGTATCCACATATTGGGCCAATTCTGCCACAGTCGGGTGTTTTAAAAATTGATTCAATGGTATCTCCACCTGTAATGCCAGGCGTATACGTGATGTGATTTGAGTGGCCAACAGAGAATGCCCCCCCAGTTCATAAAAATTGTCATGAATACCTATTTGCACCTGTCCCAACAGCTCTCGCCAGATTTGGGTAATAGTTTGTTCGGTTGCAGTATGCGGGGGTACGCTGGATTGCTTGGTGGTTTTATGGGAAAAGATCGGGATCGGTAAACCAGCACGATTCACCTTGCCATTGGGTAACAGGGGTAGTGTTTCCAGCGTGACCCAGGCTGCGGGTATCATGTAATCAGGGAGTTTTACCCGGAGATAATCGCATAATTGTGGAACGAAGAGACGATGCCATTTCCCTATCAACGGATTGTTGGCATAAATCCGCCTTAATCCGCCGCCCTGCCAAAAATTCTGTACTGCATTTTGCCATGCGCGATTTTGGTCACGGTAAAAAGACACTGTCATATTCCCTGGTTGGTTCTCCGACCAGGTAACATTAACGGTATAGGAAAATTTTTCACCTAAGTCCAAAAAAATTTCGGGGTCAACTCCAATAGGCGTTGCAGCCAGCTTTTGACGCAAATCTATTACGTGCTGTTGATGAATCCCTGTCAACCAGGCCTGAGTTTTAATCTCCTGCTGGACACGAGCATTGGGGATATTGCGTAATATTAATGCCCTGGAGTCAAAATTTTCAGATTGAGACAGATAGGAACGGAGTTTGGTGAGGTTCCATTCTTCCTGTTGCCAGTCAAAGCGATCACTTTGAACTTCTGGGACGGTAACTTCCGGGGGAATGATTCCTGGAGTAGTGCCCAGATGCAACAGAACCTGATAACGGAAGCGCGTCAATTCATTCTGATAATGCCCCCGTTTCAGCCGTACTTCGACCCCCTGAATTTGGGGAAAACGTTGCGGTAGACCATAAAAAAACGCGGGTGAAACTAACAATTCCTCTTCATCCCAAATTCGCTGTTGTACCCGTTCAGCCAATTCGGCCCGCGTCAAATCATCCGGGGCACGGTACAATTGTACCGAGGCATGATAAGCTTCTAATAATGTGAAATTGCGTATATCTCCCACATAGAGAATTCCCCCCGGCTTAAGCGTTTGCAACGCCCCCTCAATGACTCGTTGTAAATAGTCAAGACTGGGGAAAGACTGTATGACCGAGTTGATGATAACCAAATCAAAAGTTTGGGAAGGAATTCCAGTAAAATCATCGGCTAACCGTTGCCGTAATATGACGTTCCGTAATCCTGAAGCCTGAATCAATTGTTGCACCTGATTCAATGCGTGTTGAGAATAATCCACTCCCCAATAGCTCTCACAATGCGGTGCCAGCCGCGCCAACAGTAATCCGGAACCACAACCAATTTCCAGGATAGTTGAGGAGGACAAGGCCAGCAATTCCGCTACGGTATTTTCCACCCATTCAGCCATTTCCACCGCAGGAATCGGCTCTCCCGTGTAGCTACTATTCCAGCCGCCAATATTGAAACTCAAATCCACATTCGCATCGACCTGTCTATAAGTTTCCTCATACAGATTTTGCCACTGCTGGACATGTTCGCTTTGCGTTGCAGTGTCACTGGTCTCAGGTGTCAAATAGGCCGTTAAACACGGGTTGCCAACCTGATCTTCACGCATGATAACGATCGCTTCCTTCACTGCGGGATGAGCGGTTAGCGTCGCTTCAATTTCTCCCAATTCAATCCGAAATCCACGGAGTTTCACCTGTTGATCGATACGCCCGATAAATTCGATATTACCCTCTGGTAGCCATCGACCTAAATCACCCGTTTTGTACAATCGGCCTTCGCCAAACGGATTGGGAATAAATTTTTCGGCGGTCAATTCCGGCTGATTCAGGTATCCACGCGCCAGACCCGCGCCACCGATATATAATTCTCCAGCCACACCGATGGGTACCGGCTGCAAATAGCAGTCCAGCAAATACACTTGATACCCATGCACTGCGGTCCCAATTGGAGTACGCCGTTTGGGATTGGTGGAGCCGATAAATTTGAAGAACGTCGCGCAAATAGTGGTCTCCGTAGGCCCGTAACCATTAATAATATGCAATCGTTGCGACAAATTGCGGTAACATTGCAGAACCTGTTCTTCTATCGGCTCCACGCCTACCAGCAGGCGTTCCAGTTTCAGGGGACGAGATTGCACCTCTAATCGGTTGACTACTTCGATTAAGAGTGCCGGTGCGATATAACTGGAAGTAATCTCATGTGTAACTAAATATTTAACCAGGAGGTCCGGGTCTGCCAGAGTGTCAAAGCTAAGTACATGAAGAGTGCCACCAAAACACAGAGTAGAGAACAATTCCCACACCGAAACATCAAAACTAAAGGGACAAACCGAAGTGCCTCTGAGGTGAGTGACCGAGGCAATTTGTTCAAAGCTTCTTAAGAGAGCCAACACATTATTATGTTGAACTAGAACTCCTTTAGGGCGACCTGTAGAGCCGGAGGTATAGATAACGTAAGCCAAATTTTGAGAAGAGAAATTAAGTTTCTTGAATAAACCTGGTTTCTGGTTCTGGTTTTGAAAATCCTCTAGGCAGACTATTTTGGCTGCGGTTTGGGGAAGGTGGGGAAGTAGGTGTTCTTGAGTTAACAGCACTGGCATTTTTGTATCCGTTACCATAAATTCCAGACGTTCTTTTGGATAATTAGGGTCAAGGGGTACATAGGCACCACCAGATTTTAGAATCCCCAGGATGCCGATAACCATGTCCAGGGAACGTTCTGCACAAATTCCTACCAAAACGTCAGGACCTATTTGCAAAGTCTGTAGATGGTGGGCGAGTTGATTCGCCCGCTGATTCAACTCCACATAGGTTAATTGCCGGCCTTCAAAAACTACCGCGATATGGTCTGGAGTCCGTTCCACCTGTTCCTCAAATAATTCGTGTATACATTTATCTGCCGGATAGGGGATAGCAGTATCATTCCATTCGATCAGGATTTGATGCAGTTCCATGGGACTCAATAATGGTAACTTCCATATCGGTTCATTCCATTGTGTCACTAGACTTTCTTGTAATTTTGTAAACTGGTTAAATATTTTAGTAGCTTGGTCATTACTGAGTTGAGAAGGACTATACAACCATTGCGCTTTACCGTCAGAGGCGATAACCAAGGTGAGACCAACCTGAAGTAAGGGGTGATAATCCTGAAGTTGTTCAACTTGGGCAACGACTATGGAATAAGCAGGCGGGGTTAGTATTTCAGGAAGCTGGTCACGCCAATCTTGGAAGTGGTGCATCGCTACCTGAATTTGCTTTTCAACCGCTTTATAATTCTGGTAAAAATTAGCATCCAAATCGAGAGTCAAACGTAAAGGTATGTGGATGGCGGAATCGTCTTCAAGCGGTACCATGTGGAATGGTTTAAACCCCAGGTCAAGCTGATTCGTTTGGCACAGACGGGATAGATAAACGGCAAATGCAGTGAATAAAAAGGTTTGCCAATCCCAATCGGGTATGATTGATGGGTCTTTTACCGCCACGTTTATGACTGCCACCGGGTACATTTCGACAGGTCCCCGATGAGGTTGTGGAAAACGATTGAAATAAGGCACTTCAGGTGCCGTAAAAGTAGCCAATAGCTCTATCCAGAAAGGTTGCTGTTTGCAAATATTGGGATCGTTCTGCGATGTCGGTGGCAAAATGTGGTCAGGTTTTGATTTTAGGACTTGATTTTTTTGTAAGGTGTTATTCATCAATATCTCCGAAAAACCCTGCCCTTCAGACATGTTAGGAGTTACGCAGTTGAAAAATAGGAAGTCATTCTGCGCGAAGCGAAGCGGAGTCGCAGAATCCATCTATACTTATAGAGATTCTGCGACTCCGGTCGCTAACGCGGCCTCCGCGCAGAATGACAGAAAAAAACTCAATCCTGTATAGAGTTACAAATTCAACTGCGTAACTCTTATTTTTAATACTAAAATAACCCAAGTTGCTACCTATACCCCTGAAGCCGCATTCCACTGTGCGCGTTGTGGCGGAAACCTTGCAACCACGAATAGGTGGCAACTTGGGTTAAAATAATGCTTTGCGCAGATTTTCTTGAAATACTGCTAGATTGCATTCTTCTTCAACTTTTTTTATTGCACCTTTGCGAATGGTTTCCCAAAGAGTCTGGTTTGTATACAGTCTCACGCATTTTTCCGCAAAATCTTGAGCATTTATTCCAATGAGTAATGCTTCTTCCGCCTGCCATCCAAGTTGTTTGGCAATCAAATTTGTTGCCACTGATGGTAGCCCATAAGCCGATGCTTCATGCAATTTGTATGGAATGCCGGCTGCGTAGCGTGTAGGCACTACAAATATTCTGCAAGCATTATAGTAATCAACAAGATTTTCTACTCTTCCGGTGACGATGATATTATCAGTTTGTAATTGCTTAACCCTGGCAGAGATATTAGTTCCAACAATATAATATTTTGCACCGATATTTTGATAAATATATGGATATATTTGTTCAACAAAATACAGCACTGCATCTTCATTGGGAGAAGGACTCCCCAGGATTCCACCGACAAATAATATTCCCTGCCGCTGTTCAAATGGCCTAGAAGTTAAAAATATTTCATGTTGATGCCCAACCACATGGATATTTTGCAAGCCATGTTTTTCAAAAAGTTCTTTTTCACTTTTTGAGACGGTAATAATGGCATGTGCATGTTTGGCAAGATCCATTTCCTGTTGAAAAATTTTTATTTGTTCTTGTTCGCAAATTTCTTCGCCAATGAGTTTTTTGTATAAAACTTCTCTGGCAGCGAATACCGCCTCGCCATCATAAATAATTCTGGTTCTTGGTGAAATAATATTTTTGCTATCTAAAAATTCTTTCATATTGTGCGGTCTACTAATTAATATAAAATCATAATAATCAGACCGACTTTGCAAAAATAGCTGTAATTGTAATTTGATGCCTAAAGTGCTGTGGTCATATATAACTTCAACCCCATTTTTTTGTAAGGTGAAAGTTATATGTTCACTTTTTTCTGTGTTTTGCAATGGAAAAAAAGTGACCTGATAACCAATATTCACAATGGCGTTCAATAAATCAAAACATCGCGGATATCCGCTTCCCAAGGCCGGATCTGGAATTCGATCATCAATAAAAAGAATTCGTTGTGGAGATGGATTGACAGTGTTTGTTCGTGCAAATACGATGTTTTTTTCTTGATGAATAGAATATTTTGATAAAACATAACTCCATTTTTTGACGAATTTTTTCTTGTTGACTTCTTGTAAATGGATGGCTTCTTCCACTCTCTGACTACTGGCGAACTCATGATGAATAATTTGAGCAAAAGGCTGGTAAATAATTTTATAACCTTTTTCTCGAACATTTAGACAATAATCAACTTCCTCAAAATATGCTGGAGCATATCGTTCATCAAATTTTCCAACCTCATTAAAAAGAGTTCGCCGCGTCAACAACAATGCTCCTGAACAGTACGGTACTTCTCTCACGTAAGAGTATTCAGGTTTAAATGGATTATCTCCTCTCCCATAGCCTGAGCATGAACCATCTTGCCAAATAATACTACCAGCTTCCTGGAGATTACCATCAGGAAAGATTAATTTTCCGCCAACAACTCCAATGCTTGGATCAGATTCTATTGTGTTAATCAATATTGAAAACGTTTCAGGTAATATCTGAGTATCATTATTCAAAAATAATAAATAGGTGCCTTTGGCATAATCCACAGCTTGATTACAGGCTTTTAGAAAACCAATATTTTCAGAATTTTTTATTATTGTAACGTGTTGCAATTTTTCTAAAAATATGGACGTTTTATCATTTGATGCATTATTTAAAATAATAAGTTGATATGCTACATCCGCATATGATTTAATACTCTCAAGACATTGAAAAGTAAGTTCAGCCCGATTGAACAAAATTAGTACGATCGTAAGGATTGGATTTTCGAACTCGGGAAATAAAAAGAAATGAGGAGTTTCCAAAAAAGCGTTCAATTTAATCGTTGCGATATTAATAATATTTCTATCGATGGTATTTTCAAGTTCTGCAGCGCTTTCATGTGTAATAATTTGACCTTCCTTATCTATCACCGTGATACAGATCGTATGTTTAGACGCTTCTATTTTGGTAAGATCCTTTAAATCAGAATAAAAACGGAAGCCGGAATTTTGACTATTATAGATGTTAGGATAAATATTTCCCACATCCAATCTAACTATTCCATAGGTGGCGCTGCCAAGCAATATACCGTCAAAATATATATCGACCCTTTCAACATCGTTATCCGAAACTATCCAACCTACGACACCAAGACCACCCATCGAAAGCTTAATTTGATCACAATAAATAAATGTGCGTGGAGTAATTTTTACCATTATAAAAGTATCAAATTTATAATTATTTTGAGTAGCCACGGTTATTCGAACAGGATATTTTTCGCGATCAACTGATACTAATTCCAGATAGGCATGAAATTTGAATCCACTCCGTTCACAATTGATAATGTTCGGGTGAGCTTCACCAACATCAATTCGTGGCAGCCCGTAATCAGCATTACCAAGTAATTGGTCATCCAAAAAGACTTCAACTCGCGTAATTTCATCATCAGACAGCATCCATCCCCGAATATTAAGGGCATCAGCGACTAATTCGATTTCATCACAATGGAAATAATAGCGCGGTGTCATCCGCGCAATCCTTATTTCTTCAAAATTCTTATTTTCCTGACTACACACAGTAAAAAGAATTACATGTTCCGATTGATCATAAATAAATCCCGTTAATACGGCAGAAAGACTGAATCCGCTCTTATCGCTTCCAGAAATATTTGAATATGTTATGCCAACATCTGGTCTGGCATGGCCATACTCGACCGATCCAATTAATTTACCATCCAGATGAACCTCGACTCGCGTAATTTCATCATCAGACAGTATCCATCCTCTGATATTCAAGGCTTCAGTAGATAGTTCGATTTCATCGCAATGGAAATGATAACGTGGTGTCATTCGTACAATCCTTATTTCCTCGAACTTTCTATTTTCCATAGTAACAGCAGTGAGACACACTTCATGTTCTAATCGATCATAAAAAAACCCCACCAATGCGGCAGAAAGGCTGAAACCACTTTGATCGCTTCCTGTCATATCTGGATATATCGCTCCCACGTCCGGTCTGGCGTGGCCATATTCGGTAGATTCAATTAATTTTCCATCTAAACAGACTTCAACTCGTATAACTTCATCATCAGATAATACCCACCCATGCATATTTAGAGTATCAACGGATAGCTCGATTCCATCACAATGAAAATAATAGCGTGGCATCATGCGCACTATCCTTTTTTCTTCGAATCTTTTGTTTCCCGTAGTAATTGCCGTAAGACAAATTTCATATTCCCGTTGATTATAAATAAATCCCGTTAAGGCAATAGAAAAGCTGAAACCGCTCCTATCACTCCTGTGTATCTTCGGATAGGCTATTCCAACATCTTGCCTGGCGTGGCCATATTCAACCGATCCAATGATTCGATCATCCACGGAGACATCTATTTGTTTAATTGTCTCCTTGATTTTTAAAGAGATGGCCCAACCTGAAATCGTTAAATGGTTTGGCGCTAGAGATACATGATCTAATGATAATTTACCGAACTGTTGTCTTTTTATTATGAAAGAAAATCCTTTAAATAGATTATAATGAAAAGATGGCAGATGTTTTATATAAAAATAATTCCGTATTTTTTTCAAATTTTTAATTAATTTCCATGAAAGAGTATTTTCCATCGATTGAATGGTTTGAACGTATTGTTGTATTTCTGCATTTTTAGAAAACAAGGATTGCACATACTGAGAAAGTTCAGTTTCCTTGGTTGCAAGGCGTTGTGCTTGCTCCTGGAGCTGGACATCTTTCCATTGAAGAATATATGAATAGGCAACTGCACCTATAGCTATATATTCCAGGGAAATTATGACTTTTACTGCATGCTCGACTGATGTAAAAATAATTTGTGGATCAACCGTGTTGAATAAAAGATTTTGATCAGATTGATTATACGCATTACTCTGATAGGTAGTAATCGAAATTATTTCACCAGCAGCATTTATAATTTGTATATTCTTAAGATAAAAAATGAGAATATCATTAACTGGATCGAATCGTAGATTTTTTACATTATCATAATCGGAAAGATCAAATTCAATAATGTGTTCCTGCCCGTGGACTGGTACGTTAATTGATTGGCCTTCGTTAAAACCAATACCCGTATCAATGAAAAGTTGTGCGTAATAAAAATGAATTACCTTTTGATTTTCAGCTTGTAACTGTTTCGCAATTAGTCCGGTGAAATGCAGCTCTTTTGGACAAAACCATACGTGCAAGTTTTCATATTGAGAACTTAAATCATCAATATCTTGAAGTATTGCGGAAGAGTCATGCCCTGGGTATTCGCTGATTTGCTGTAACAGGCCATAATAATCTAAAGCTAACGGTAAGCATTCAGATGCATTGATTTGCGATACCAGGTTATGATGTTTTAATGGTTTTTCCAAAAACCGATCGATTGCAAATTTTTGTTCATCCAGGGTAAACGGAAGAGAAATTTGTAAAGCAGTGGTCAATCGAGTCATGCTTTCAATAGGCTGCATGAGTAATTGATCGAAAGAGAGAAAAAAACGCGGCTGATGACGAGTATAGCGTTCAGCAGCCAGCATGTACTTCATCCACAACAGCACTGATTTGGCTATACTAAAGTGATTGCGTTTCTCTAGCGACGCTGCAACTTCCAGTGGGTGCCGAAAAATAATTGGATAGGATGGCATAAGATCGTATTGAAGCAATACCCGCCGCCACCATGGCAGCAGTAGGCAAATCCTTGGATCTTTGAAACCAATTAATTGATGATCCGTGAATTCAGTCGCCAGTATTTTAACCAACCGTTGTTGGTACAACGTTAAAACATTTTCCTTCCGCCAATCCACTGTGAAGGGAAATGGATCATCCCAGGCAAAACCAAGTCGCTCCATGATGAGATCATTGAGAGTGGTAATTTGCGTATTTTCAAAAAACCCTTTTGGATTATCCTCCTTTGGACCCGTTATCGTCCTCCCTAGATCTACTCCTAAAATGTTTAATACACCACTTAACGCGGAGGTACCGCTGCGATGCATTCCCAAGATCACCAAGGAGCGTCTTTGAATATCATTGATCATGAGTAATTCTTTTATTGTTGAAATTGATTTAATACGGAATAAATTAAATTTTAATTCCAAAAATTTTGTTACTTAGTGGTAAAAGAAAACACTCCGTCCCAGTTCTTACCAGGAGAATTCGTGCGAAAAAATTCTATCCGTTCCATGTACATGTCATAAAGACGCGTCTGAGGGGATTTCTCGCGGAGGCGATAAAAGGCGACTGCGGCTCGTTCCCATTCCTGGTCACGGTAATAATGCAATGCTTGACGATAAACTTTAAGTTCCTCGATTAGCACCGAATCCAGTTGATTATCACTGGCTAGGGGTTCATAAATGACCACAGGTTCTTGCTTACCTTTGACGCGGACACGATCCAATTCGCGGAAGGCAAAGTCAGGCAAGAGGGCACGAGTTTGTTCACCAACAATTAGAGTGACTCCATATTGCTTGGTGAGACCCTCCAGGCGGGAAGCGAGATTTACGGCATCGCCCATGACGGTGTAGGCCATACGAAATTTGGATCCCATGTTGCCGACGCGCATCACGCCCGTATTAATGCCCACACCAATACGAATTTCTGGCCAGCCCAAGTCACGAAATTGTTCGGTAATTTCTTTTGCTCGTTGCTGCAAGGTGAGCGCCGCACGTACCGCGTGACGGGCGTGATCGGCATCCTCAAGCGGCGCGCCCCAGAAAGCCATGATTGCATCGCCAATATATTTGTCGATGGTCCCGCGCTCTTGATGAATAATTTGGGTCATCGGCGTGAGATAGGCGTTCATCAACTGACTGAGGCTACGCGGATCCAACCCCTCCGAGATGCTGGTGAAATTGCGTACATCCGAAAATAACACGGTCATGTCACGGCTTGTACCTTCCATGGAAAAACTGCTTGGGTTGCGTGACATCTCATCAACCAACTCCGGCGGCACATACTGCCCAAAAAGGTGGGTAATCTGACGCTTAGTACGCGATTCAAAAAAATAGCCGAAGGCCATGTCCAAGGCATAGATGGACATAATCAGCAACAAGATCGGAGCGAGTTCCAAAACCAGATTGCCCCAATGCCAGGCAGCGAGGTTCCACAGCAAAGCAGTAATGAGCAAGCCCGCTGTCGCCAGGGTGGCAGGTAACGGATTGAGGAGGGGCAGGACGACCATAGCCGCGCCGCCGAGCAGGAGTATTTGAAAAATATCGGCAATTTGGGTGTAAGCAGGCATTTCCTTGAGATTACGGTCGAGAATACCCGCAATTAAATTGGCATGGATCTCTACTCCAGGATAGACCTCACCTACGGGCGTGGCGCGCAGGTCCATTAAGCCAGGCGCGGTGGTACCCACCAACACGACCGTGCGTTCCAACAGGTTGGACGCGACTCGGCCACGAAGAACATCCGCAGCGGAAAGATAAGGAAAGCTACCACGCCCACCCCGATAAGGAATTAAGGTTCGACCAAAATTATCCACCGTGAGACGCAAATCATTGACTCGCAGCCACTCAAGGCCAGCCTTGGTGAATTCCGGGATGATCTTGGGCTTTTCTCGTCCTTGGTCCATTACTGCCCTGACCATGGCCAGGACGAGGGATTCGTAATGATTTCCTGCATATTCGATCAGTAATGGTACCCGTCGCGTAATGCCGTCAACATCAGGGGTCGTTGTAAAATGGCCAGAACCGTAGGACGCTTCCTGTAAAATCGGTAAGTTGGCACCATAGCCAATTGCTGCCACCGAGCCA
The DNA here is from genome assembly GCA_963575715.1 of Gammaproteobacteria bacterium. Classification (NCBI taxonomy): domain Bacteria; kingdom Pseudomonadati; phylum Pseudomonadota; class Gammaproteobacteria; species Gammaproteobacteria bacterium. The sequence goes on from CAUYTW010000266.1 coordinate 12,840, forward strand.
ATTTTACGTCCGCTAAGAAGTGCGACATCCAACGCTGGAGCAGGAAGGCGCCCGGTGGTGCGTGGCAGGTCGCCGAAGTAATAACCAAGCACCACGCGGCGTCCGCGCAATGCAGCCGCGAAGCGTTGGTCATAGTCAAGCTGTTCTTGGAGCATTGGTAAAAGGGTCTGAAACTCACGATCTTCTTTGAGTTTTCCAGCTGCAAGCTCGCGGAGCACGGGAAGCCCGGAGCTATTATCTTGCTCGGCAAAAACTACGTCGAAACCCACAACTCCGACGTGGTACTGATTGAAAAGAAGATCCAAGAGATCTGCTAAACGATTTCGCGGCCAAGGCCAATGTCCTTCCTCTGCTAGACTCTTTTCATCAATATCTACGATGACCACCCGTGGATCGATTCCTTCCGGCATTGTTAGCTGAAGACGGGCGTCGTAACTAAGTAACTCCAGGCGATCCAGAAAAGGCAAGAAAATCCAGTGAACGCCATGAAACAAAAATCCCAGTAACATGATAAAAGATAAGATATAGCGCGGTGCGTAACGACGTAACACGAATAATTTCTCGATTGAAGCGTTTGTCAAGAACCCCACGGCTAAAGCCGGAGGCTTGTGAAGTCAAATTCATAAGTTCGAACTTGACCAGCCTAAGTCACAGAGTACCGTGGCTACGTTTTTGAATTATGTTTAATCACTTTATAACGGATGGGCTATAAATGATATTTAATGCAAGCAATTCGACGACAAGGTATAAAATCGTCATGGCACCACCGGCTCGCATATAATCTTTTACTCGATAACCTCCTGGCCCCATTAACAATGCATTAACCTGGTGAGTCGGTAGAAAAAATGAATTGGATGTTGACAGCGCGACTGTCAATGCGAAAATACGTGGATCCACTTGCACGCCAACAGCAATATTAACCGCTAAGGGCACAAGTAATACCGTTGCTGCGGCAGTCGACATCAGGATGGTAAAAATTGTTGCCAGTACGGCAATTGCTGCTTGTAGTACCCATACTGGGACTCCATTAAATACATTAAGCGTTTCCTGCGCAATCCAGGCCGCCATGCCGGTCGTTTCTACCGCTAATCCTAATGGCAGTAAACTTGCCAATAAAAAAATTGACTTCCAATTGATCGCATCGTAGGCTTCGTCGATGGTTAAAACACCGTTGAGGATCATACCAACGGCCCCAAAAAATAATGCCAATGAAAGCCTGATATCCGTGAATAATACAAGCGCCAGGGCGGTCACGCAAAAGGTTAGCGCGTAAATCGATTTATGTGGACGTAATTTTTCATGTGGATAGTCAGTGGTGACAACGATAAAATTACGGTCTTGTTCCGACACCGCTAAATCCTTCCATGTAGTATGTACCACAAAAGTATCACCCGACTGTAGCACTAAATTACGCAGACCTTGACGAATGGTCAAGGCTCCTCTATGAACCGCGATAACATTAAATCCATAAGTTTTACGCATCCGAATATCCATCAAACTTTTTCCAACCAGACGAGAACCAGGAGGAATAACCAGCTCTCCAATGCCTGCCTGAGCGTGCGACAATTCATCAGCGAATATTGTCAGCTTATCAACTAATACTAATTTTTTTTCTCGCGCAAAAGAAACTAAATCCGCTTTCAGCCCAAGCACCGCCAATGTTGAACCACCGTGAATGACAATATCCCTCGCGGGTGCAATACGAATTCCATCCACTGTTTTAGATCCGATAATCAATAAATTATGGTTAGTTAATGTTTCTATCATTTCCACCGTGGCATTCACTAAGGAACTTTTGTGGGTAACAATGATTTCAAAGATTTCTCCTTCTATTCCATAAATTCGCCGAAGGTAATCCCCGGTACGACTCGCTTTGGTTCCTTCGGTTTTATGCACTGGTAATATATAATGTCCAACTAAGAAAAAATAAAGAATACCCGCTGTTACAATCAGCAGGCCCACTGGCGCAACATCGAATAGATGAAAAATTTCCATTGGTGGCATCTGAGAAGGCAAAGTCTTGTTAGAATTTAGAATTAAATCATTCAATAAAATTAGCGAGCTTGATCCAATCATGGTCATATTGCCACCCATAATCGCACAAAAACCCATCGGTAAAAGAAGTTGCGACATTGGTATTTCCGTGCGATTGGAAATGCGACTGACCACGGGTAAAAGTAGGGCCGCCGCTCCTATATTCTGCATAAAGCTGGAAATAAACGCCGCCGTTCCTGAAATTAGAAGAATAATACGTCTTTCGGTCGTACCACCAATTTTGATGATTTGATCAGCTAATCGAGTCATTAATCCAGTTTTATCCAAACCCGCTCCAATTATCATAACCGCTATAATGGAGATAACGGCATTACTCGAAAATCCACTAAATAAATTTTTCGACTCAAGGATTATATGTCCTCCACTGATCTTAGGCCAAATAAAGCTGATAAGCCCAAGTAACACCATGATAAAAATTGCCGCGACATCAACGCGGACAACTTCTGAAATAAATAAATACATGGTTAAAACGAGAAAAGCCAAAACGATAACCATTTCTGTTGTAAGTGCTAACATTAATCCCTCGGCTTGCAAGATTTTTGAATAAAGATTCAAATAAAAGGTACGGAATATTTTTACATATGAATGATATCTCAAAATTTTTAATTGCGCATGACTGAATATCAAAGCTTGAAAGAATCAACAAAATTAACACCAAAAAATGGATTGCGCCAGATCCACGATGTGTTGTTTGCCGCTTATGGCCCCCAGCATTGGTGGCCCGGCGAGACTCCTTTCGAGGTGATGGTGGGCGCGGTACTGACCCAAAATACTACCTGGAGTAACGTGGAACGTGTGATACGGGCATTGGTAGAGGCTAAATATTTAGACCCTGACGTCATTTCTGCCGCCGATCCAGCAATACTAGGAGTGTTGCTGCGTCCATCAGGTTATTTCAATGTTAAAGCACGAAGATTGCAAAATTTTTGCCGTTGGTACCTTGCCCGGGGGAAAGAAGAATGCCTATTAACCCTGCCTACCCAGGAATTGCGTCACGAATTACTCACAGTAAAAGGTGTCGGACCGGAAACCGCTGATGATATTTTGCTGTACGCTTTCAACAGACCAGTATTCGTTATTGATGCGTATACTCGACGCTTAGTCACTCGTCTCGGCTTCGCACGGGGTAACGAACCCTATGAAACGCTTCGCGCTCTCTTCGAGGAAGAATTAGGTCCAAACGTAGCTCTTTATAATGAGTATCACGCGCTGATTGTCCATCATGCAAAAAATTTTTGCCGCAAGCAACGACCTAATTGCGTTAATTGTGTATTAGCGGTACATTGTCCAAAACTCCTTGATGGAATCAATCAACTCACGAAATAAAAAATCCTTAATTGATGATTAACTAAATCCAATATGTCAGAATTTTGTTGAATTTGGATAATACTGCAATGCGCGGGAGTCTGCCAGAGAAGGCAGATGACCAAACATTAGCTGCGGACTCCAAAGAATTGAAAAATTGAAAAATGAAAATTCTGTTTGCCGGTACCCCGGAATTCGCTGCTACGGCCTTAGCCGCTCTTTTGGATTCGTCTCATTCGATACTTGCGGTTTATACCCAGCCGGATCGTCCCGCTGGTCGTGGTCGCAAACTTCAGGTGAGTCCTGTCAAAAGGCTGGCGGAGGCGCATAACCTTCGAGTGTTCCAACCTGAAACATTGCGTGACCTGGCGGAACAGGCGCGGCTTCGGGATTTTGGAGCGGAAGTCATGGTCGTTGCGGCTTATGGTCTGATCCTGCCCAAGGCAGTACTTGCCGCGCCGCGCCTGGGTTGCTTCAATATCCATGCTTCGCTGTTGCCACGCTGGCGCGGAGCCGCTCCCATCCAGCGCGCTTTGCTTGCCGGGGATAGCGAAAGTGGCATCAGCATCATGCGGATGCAACGTCGCCTTGACAGTGGTCCTTTATTATTGCGGCGGATTTGTCCGATTCTACATGCGGACACTGCCGCGACGCTTCATGATCGCCTAGCAGCACTGGGCGCGCGCGCCATCATTGATGCTTTGGACGAAGTTGCGCGGGGAAATCCGCTGCTTGAACCACAAGACGACACTCAAGTTACCCATGCGGCCAAACTTGACAAGGCCGAGGCATGGCTGAATTGGGGCAGCGGTGCCCAAGAATTGGAACGTCAAGTCCGCGCCTTCGATCCTTACCCGGTAGCACAAACCAGATCAGGCAATACAGTAGTGCGCATTTGGCGGGCTGATTTCGTACCTGCAAACCAGATCACGCCGGAAGCCGGACCCGGAACTATACTCGCAGTGGATCGCGCCGGGGTAAGCGTGGCGAGCGGTAATGGCATTCTGATCCTGCGCAGGATTCAACTCCCTGGTGGACGGCCACTGGAAATCGCCGAGGTTCTTAACGCCCATCTCCATCTCTTTCGGCGGGGAACGATTTTAGGCGGCGGCGCTCAATCTGATCTTGTCAGTCTTGGAGCTAGACTCTAGTAATGCCAACGAATTTCTACCGTCACCGTATCGCTCCGACCGTCGGCATCGACAACGGTAATACGCGAGAATCCTGGCCCCTCTGGAGTCCAGGCCACCTCTCGATGGATGGATGATGTAGCGACAATCCGTCCATCCACCAGCCAGGATAATGGTCGCCGCCCTCCAGAGGCGCTCAGGATCAGGGGTTCTGTGTCACCGTCCGTTCCCATCACCTCTAAGACCATATCGTTGCCTGGAAAAAGTAAGCGTACTAGGCCGATATCATCACTCAATGACCGGTCACCAGCAGAAAGCCGTTGCAATAGCTCTGGTGGCCGGGTCTTGGGTTCGTAGCCATTGTTTGCGTCGGTTTTTTCTCGTAATAAGTCGAAGATATGGTAGATCAGCGGCGCGGCGGTGTTGCGGCCATAACGATCAGGACTGGGGGTACCGTCCGGGCGTCCAACCCATACCCCCACCGTGTGGGTGCCGCTGACGCCAAAAGCCCAGGCATCACGAAAGCCATAACTGGTACCGGTCTTGAGGGCTACGGGAGCGCGACGACGGGTTTCGGCAACCCGTACAATCCCCGGTGGGGGCGGTGAGCTTTCGAGAATGCGTAGCACCTGACGAGCCGATTCGGGCGCAAGTAATCGCGCGGGCCGTTCCTCGTCCTGGGTTGGTTCAACGCGCAATGGTGCCACCAGACCATCACGGGCCAGGCCAACATAAAGTGAGGTCATATCCCACAAGCTGATGGAGGCACCACCCAGAGCCACCGGCAATCCTGGCACCCGCACGCCCCGAGGTAGTACCAACCGCACACCCATTTTTTTTAGCGTTTGCGCGAAACGCAGAGGACCGATTTTGTCAAGGACCAACACAGCAGGGATATTAAGCGAGCGTTGCAATGCCTCGCGCACCGTCAATTCTCCGGTAAACAGACGGTTGAAGTTGCGCGGTGCGTAGTCGCCGAAGCGGGTTGAGACATCATTCAGTCGCGTGAGAGGATGAATGATGCCGTCATCAAAGCCCATGCCATAGATAAAGGGTTTCAGCGTCGATCCTGGCGAGCGGATTGACTGTACCAAGTCGATATAGCCATTGCGGCGATCATTCAAGAAGTCTGGCCCACTGACGTAGGCAAGTACTTCACGGGCACGATTATCGACCACCAGCAATGCCAGGCTGGCGCGTTCATGCAGAGTCGCTGCCTCGCGCCGCGCTAGCGATTCCAGTCCGCGTTGTAAAACACCATCCAGGGTAGTGCGTACCAACACCTGGCCAGAGTGCCGCCGCTTGATGGCTGCTGCCAAATGCGGCGCAACAAATGGCATGAGCAAGCGACGCTCGGGCACTGGTTCTGACTTTGCCTCCGCAGCCACGCCTGGCGTAATCACGCCCGCAGTCACCGCGCGATCCAGTACCTTGTCACGTGCCGCACATGCGCGTGTTGTCCAACGGTCGGGGCGCAGGCGCGAGGGTGCCCGTGGTAATGCCACCAACAACGCTGCCTCGCCTGGAGTCAATTCTGCCGGTCCCTTGCCGAAAAAACTCATTGCCGCCGCTCGGATGCCTTCAATATTGCCACCATAGGGTGCTAGTGATAGATACATGGCGAGAATTTCACGCTTAGAAAAACGTGCTTCCAACTGAAGCGCATGCAATGCTTCGATTAACTTGGAACGAAACGCGCGCGGTCGCGGTTCGAGTAGGCGGGCAACCTGCATGGTTAGTGTCGAAGCACCAGACAATACCCGTCCAGCGGTAAAGTTTTGGCTCATCGCACGCAACACCGCCAGTGGATCGACGCCAAGGTGGTAAAAGAAGCGTCGATCCTCGTAAGCCAGCAACAGCTTGACAAAATTCGCAGAGACTTCAGAAGGATCAGTCGCCATTCGCCAAGAGTCAGACCCGTTGAGGAAAATTCGTAATGGACGACCATCACGGTCAACAACCACAGTGGACAAATCCCGCGTAGGGTCTAACTGAAGTGGTATTAATTCATTCAATACCACCAAACTTATTAGAACGCAAAAACTGAGGGCTACGAAACGAATTGCCGTTGGATATTTTTTGTTGATTACACACGTCAAACTGGATAATCCGTGCAAGGAAGAATCACACCGAATTATTAATGGTGTCGATATTTTAGAAGGATTGCTACGAGAAGTTCCCCATTATGTTGCCAATCTGGCTGCGGCGTATAGGCTATTCGCCTAAGTCCCAAAGCCCATTTAGCCTTGGCTGCGAACTGTTGAATATTACCGGGCGTGACTAAAAACTCTGGATGTTGTCGCAATATCTCCGCACTCGCAGGAGTCCGGCTAACGACAACCGGAACATTACAGCGCATCGCTTCGTACAATTTTACTGGATAACTAAAATTGCCAAACGCTGATGGGAGATTGAGGACGCCCAATGTATCCAGGCTATTAATCAATAATGGCATGTGTTGATCAGGAACATAACCTAATACATGAATATTTGCCGGTAATCGCAAATTTTTTTCCAATCGCCCTGATAAAATCAGCTCAAGTTGTGGAATTTCCTGTTTGAGTTCGCTATAGGCATGAAACAAAGTATGAATGCCACGATTGCTGGAAAGCGCACCGCAATATCCCAGCAAGGGCACATCCCGTTGCAGTCCTAATTGTTGCCGACAATATGCCTTATCCATAGGAATGAATAATGGATCAGCGCTCATTGGCAACACATGCACAATTTGATCATCACGAAAACCGCGCAAATAATCTGCCAGATTTTCTCCAGCGGCGGTCACTACCGTTGCACGCCGCAATGCCATCCGCCACCGCCAATGTAATGGCTTTAGCCAGGGAATGTAGCTTTCGTAATTGTCATACGCATCAATTAATGACCGAATCGCATAGCGGGCACCTAACCACTGCGCCAGAATCCCATACCAGGTGTCAGAAAAACCAAAAATCCAGTCAGGTTTTTTCTCAGCGATAATCATCGCGGCACGTTGTATATATGTTTTTACCCCAAAAGGGAAAATGCTTTCCGAATAACAATGGATACCGTCAAAATCTTTTTTCTCCGCCGTTTCGTTTTGATAACTAAGTAACAATAGGTATACTTCGTGACCTTGCTCCGCTAAGTATTTTGGTAAATAAAAAAAACGTCCATAAGGACGGGTCAGTAAATCACGTTGCTGTGGTCGACGTTTGCAGAGACAGAGAATGCGCATGGCGAAATTAACAGACCAACATAATCTGTAGCCAAAGCTTACGCAAAATTTCCAATAACGTATCCATGCGGATCAATGATGCGCCGCGAATACGGCGATCCTTGATTGACGGTGGCTGTATTCCTTTTCCAGCAAGCCAGGCGGCAGTATCTTTTAATGCGTGAATATAACCTGTATAAAGCGGGCGGCGATATTTTTTTGGCATAATTCCAAAATCGGCAAGCCCGTGAGAAATGAAACAAGGATGAAGGATTTTAACGCCGTGAAAATGGTAAAAAATCAATTCCTCACCGTCTACTGTAAACTGGCCATGAGCAAAACTTAGCGGGTAACGCGCCCAATTCCACGGTGCTAATCCTGCACCCTTGAGTTGAGAAATTACTAAACGATTATAGCGTCGTGGCCATTGATCAAGATATTTTTGATCTGCGTAGCGTTCCCCGTCGAGACGGTCGTGACACCAGGCCACGCAGTCATTGCGCCAGCCACGCAAGCATGCCAGCCCTTGTTCATCACGACGAAACGATTCGTATTGCACGTTAAATCGCCCATATTTTTTTTTGTCTTCTAAATAATCAGGAAAACGATGCTCAATAATCAACACTGACTGATCGCTCAATTCCTTAAACAACGCAGCTGGCGAACCATAAAAATACAAATCAGCATCCAGATAGGTAATAATTTCGACTTCATGCCAATGTTCAAGCACATATAACGGAAAAACGGGGCTAAGTGTAAAATAATATTCGATCCGGCTACGATTAGCCTTAGCAACAATCAGATCACCATCCCAGGCTTCCACGCTTGCTAGTTGAACAGGGTATAGATCAGGCAATGCAAGGGTGCTCAATAAATCGTGGCATGGTTGATCTAGGCATAATACATAATATCTAAAAGACACTCCGGTAGCCCGCAGGGAGCGATATAAAGTTAGACCGCGCAGTAAATAATTACTGTCGAAATAGGTGCAAAAATGATACATGGTTATTCATTAATTAATGCGACACGAATTGCGGTAACGACTTGCATTATTTCCAGGTCAGTCAATTCCGGGTACATTGGTAGGCTAATAATTTTTTCTATTAGTCCCTCGGTATGAGGTAACGGCAGAGGAGTGAAAGCTGGATTGGTAAACGCCGGCTGCTGATGGACAGCGTGAGGATAGTGAACGCCCGTTGCAATCCCCTGTTCCAAGAGCCGCTGTTGCAATTGGTCACGCCGGGAATATTGAACCACGTATTGATGATAAACAGGTGTCACTTCCTTAATACGCAGCGGCAAATGTAATGCCGAATCACGTAAGGCATCATCATAATAAGCGGCAATCGTGCGCCGTCGTTGATTATTCGACGCCAGGCGCGGCAATTTGACACGCAAAATCGCTGCTTGTAGTTCATCCAAACGGCTGTTGATACCACCTGGGATTTCACTCAATCGGTTGCGCCAACCATATTCACGCAGTTGTCGGATTTTTTCTATTGCATTTTTATTATTGCTAATCACTGCGCCGCCATCACCCAACGCGCCTAAATTCTTGGTTGGATAAAAACTAAAACAACCGAAATCGCCCCAGGTGCCGACGATCTTTCCATCTAGTTCAGCGCCATGCGCCTGAGCGCAATCTTCAATCACCCACAATTCATGATCACGAGCAATCGATAACAATGCTGGCATATCTGCAACTTGGCCATATAAATGCACCGGAATAATTGCTTTAGGACATTGAATATCCGGCATGTTTAATAATTGCTTCAGGCTAACCGGACTCATGGTATAACGCTGTGGATCAATATCAACAAAAACTGGGCTGGCCCCGCTGCGGCAAATCGCCGCCACAGTAGCAACGGCGGTATGCGACACTGTGGCTACCGTATCACCCACACCGATACCACATGCGCGTAAAGCCAATTCCAGTGCGTCCGTGCCATTGGCAATACCTACCGCCGCCTCGGCCTGCATGGCGCAAGCAAATTCCTGCTCAAACGCTGCGACTTCAGTCGCTAAAATATAGCGACCGTGGTTCAACACCCTTTGAATAGCCTGTTCTATTTCTGTTTGTTGCGCTAAATACGCCGCTTGTGGTGAACATTGAGCAATCATAAATATAGATTTCCATATCGGTAGTAATAATCCAGAGTATGTTGCAATCCTTCACGCAAAGTTACGCGCGGCTGCCAATTCAAGCGTTTATTGATCAAAGAAAAATCGGAATAATAATTACCAATGTCAATTTTTTTGCGTTCGTCAGGGAATTGATGAATCTCGAATGTTCCACCGTCATGCAACTCGACCAGTAATTCCGCTAATTGTCGCAAACTAATAATTTCACTTGAGCCTAGATTAAATACTTGTCCATTATCGCGTTCGTCGGTAGCTGCCAGTAAAAACGCATCGACGACATCTTCTACATAATTAAAATCGCGGAGTTGTTCACCACCCCATACTTCAAATGGCTGATTTTCCAGTAAGCGGCGAATCCAGACCCCGACAAAGGTCTGACGCGCGTCTTTGATACGCATTCCCGGCCCATAGGTATTGGTTAAGCGCAAGGCGTTGGCACGGATACCATAGACGTTATTGTAAAGAATATGATAGGACTCACCAGCGATTTTATTGATGCCATTGACATCCACTGGGCGTAATGGATGCTTCTCGTCCACCGGTAGATAATCTGGTTTGCCGTAAACCTGCCGAGTGCTGGCAAAAACAATTTTAACCAATGGGTTGTACTGACGAAACGCTTCCAGAATTGAAAGCTGCGCCCGACTGTTGATTTCCAGATCGGTAAATGGATCACGCATGGAATCAAGATGACTGGTTTGGCCAGCTAAATTAAATAAATAATCCTGGCCTTGCACCAAATATTTCATGCTGTGAGGATCACGCACGTCGGAGATATTGAGCCGCACCTGTCTAGCAATATCATCGAGGTTGTGGAGGTTACCGCCATATTCAGGGATGAGCGAATCAACTAAGGTCACCTTGGCTCCCTGACTTACTAGACGGCGTGCCAGGTGAGAGCCGATGAAACCAGCGCCGCCAGTAATCAATACTTTTTGTCCATCAAACATCATCGGTTGTTGTTCCTCAAGTTCGTGAAACTACAACTAAAGTTGATATTTTTCTAGGGTTTAGTGAATCAGACTGGTTTACGGCAGATCACGAAATTATCAAGATAGAGTTCCGCCTCAGCGGACGCACGAGCGGTCAGTAGCCAGCCAAGCAACGACAGCGGGGCGATCAATAAAACTCGCCCCAGTAACCGCACTGGCAGCGGAGTTGGACGCAGGGTAGAGTTAATGTGATCCGCAGCCAGCGCGCAGAGCGCAGCGCCACCAGGATTGAGTCTGGCCTGATGTTCTATTTTTAAGCCAGCGCGCTCCAGCCGATCACGTAGGCCGAAGGAAGTGTAGCGCAGACAGTCATGGGGCTGCTCATGCTCTGGCCAAAGCAAGGGGACAGTAAGAATGAGGACCCCGCCAGGGCGGAGCACCCGATGAATCTCCAACAGGAAATGCTCGGGCCGAAAAATGTGCTCTAGCACCTGGTTACAAAGCAAGGCATCGAAGCTGTTATCGACAATCGGAAATATGCCGCCATCGTAGAAGAGATCAGCCTGCTTCGACTGGCGATTTCTTGGAGTATCTAGTTCCAGCCCCAGATACTCTTCCACCTGAGTGAAAAGCGAACGGTAGGGTTTATTGCCACACCCTACGTCCAGCAGTCGTCCTCGCGCCAAAGGAGCAGCCTCGGACATCGCTTGCCAGAGCGCACGGCGCGCCAGAAAAAAAGGATTAATGGGAATGGCCCACCAGGGAGCGGTAAACATCGCGGTGTCGATCGTATGACTCATCATTTTCTCCGAGATACACCATGCTTTAACCGTGGTGAGGAAAGGAGACGGTTTTACAAGAATCACACCAATTTATTCGTCGGAGTGTCAATTTCCATCCCATACATTTTTGAACTTTTAGGAGTTACGCAGTTGAACTTGTCGCTCTATAAAAGGATTGAGTTTTTTCTGTCATTACTGCGCGGAGGTCGCGTTAGCGACCAGAGTCGCAGAATCTATGTGTAGTATGTAGATGGATTCTGCGACTTCGCTTCGCTTCACGCAGAATGACTTCCTATTTTTCAACTGCGTAACTCTTAATATGCGTAAACTTTCCGCTGTAAGAAATAACCATTAAATTCTGCTGCCTTTCCCCAGCCACGAATCTGTGGATCTTTACCTTCCCAAGTTGCCAGCAGTCGGTACTGTTGCGCCAATATCGCCAACATACGCGGACAATCGAATAACCAGGATGGATAGCTGGCGGGGTACAGTGAAGAGGGGATAACCTGAATGGTAATCAGCTCATGGGTTACAGAACACGGGTGACGGTCGATGACAAGGTAGGGAATACCAGCAGCGATAATTTGATCCAGCACCTCCCAAGGCTGCTCCAGATATTGCAGCACGCTGGAGAGGAGAGCAACGTTGGGGCGTTGGGCGGCGATTACCTGACTGATGGTTGAATAAAAATAAAGGTTATCGTGGGCGATCCGCTGTTGGCCGACAGTTACCAGTTTTGGCTGCTCCACCACACTCCAAGTCAGTTCTACCGCCTCGGTGAAAAAATTTCGGCACTGAATATAGCTGCTACCTAGTGCGCCGCCGAAGTCAAGTACCGACAGTCGCCCACCTTGGGCGAGAGCGACTCGACCAAGGGCCGCGAACAATGGCATGTTAGCGGGAATATGGTCCCATATCACCCCATCCCGCTCCCAGGCGGCATTCCCCAACTTGACCGCCAAGGCTGCCTCGGTAAACCGTCGTAGCAGCGCGTCATCATCATAACCACCAGCGGCAGCCTGGGCACTGGCCCAATCAACATATTCGCCGCGATAAAAAATGGCATAGCCAGCCCAGTAATTGAATAGATCCCGCAACCCCTGGGGCAACCAGCGGCGAATGATGCGTTTGCGTCCTGCCTTGCTGTGCATTGGATGTGAACCTAAATAATTGTTCAATAAAGAATAGTGCATGGAACAGCGGCACGATGCGGGGTTAGGTTACCTTGGATATAGCCATCGAAGATCGCTACTGCGTCGCAGTAGGGAATATGGCCTGATAACACCAACGGCCAGAAGCGGGCACACCTACGATTAGCACTAAAAAAACGTGACTGGCGCACCTGTACCCGCTTTCGTCCCAAGGCGTGAAGCGCGCAAAGGCGATGGTTGCCATCTATGACCAAAAAACGCGACAGTTCGCCAGCATACAGCTCGAAAACCTCAATATAACCATATTGATCGGGTAAATAATCGTGGTCATGAATGGTAGTAAAGGCGCGTTCCAACCAATTGAATTCACTCTCGATACGCTGCCATTCCACTCCCATAGGGCTAAAGCAGGTAAGGATATCATCTACATTTTTTACAGACTCCTGCCAGCCGCCAGGGCGGTAGAGCTTCAACCATGATTTCCACGGTAACAACCATAATGGAATTGATCGAGTAGTGGCGACGCCAATCGCCTCGCCAAGATCTTGGGGTCGGTAATAGCGAATGAAATCAATAAAGCGTTCCCTTAACGCATCCGCCGGCTTCCCGTCCGCCAGATCAACAAGATAATTTTCATAAGGATTGAACTCATTATGACCATAACGAAAGCCGCAGAAATGAACACAATCAGCGATGGATATTTCACGAATCACTTTATGGCTCAAGAGGTTGTCGGTTTGGTAATTTGATAGACATAGACTATATTATCGTTATAGGGGCCGATTTCAATCCGTTGATTAATAATCAGTCCAGCCTCGGCGATTTTCGCGGCGATGGTCTCATGAGTATGAAAATAGGCGTGAATATGTCCCCACGGTAGCAAAGGTGGCAGATTGCCACTCAAACGTCGATAAACTTTAGCCGGCAGACTCAATAACGAAATGATGAAACGCCGCCAGTAGGGGCGTGCCACGTAAGTTTGTAACAGGATATCGCCGTTAGTTACCCGACCCAACTCCCGTAGGGCGTTGACTAACAGATTATCTGGTATTAGATGGGTGAATCGCCAACAAATCGTAAGATCAAAAGCATTATCGGGAAAATCTAATTTAAAAATATCGCCACGCATCAATTTAACGGAATTAAGTCGTGGATCGACCAGTTTACGCAAGGACTCCTTGAGCATTTCTTCGGAGATGTCGATACCAATTACTTCTCGTGCATCAATATAACGTTCGAGAAAACGCCCGGTACCAACAGGAGCATCTAATATTATACGTGGCTTATTTTTGGCGAAATAGGATGCGATAAATGCCTCCTCTTGCCACCAGATCGACTCCTTCCTGCGTTCTTCTTCATAACGGGTCGCTTCATCGACTCCATATTTTTGATAGCCATCGTACATAATTATGAGTTCTTTCGCCTTGAGAGCAATAAAGTGAACGGTGAAAAGGCCATGAGCTGCAATTGAAATAGTGGTCGTGTGTCGCGGAAAAGGATATTAGCCCAAAACGCGGAAATAGAATAAGAAATCAATGTAGCAATCGCAGTTCCTTTGGCTCCAAGAGTCGGCGTGAGACTAATATTGAGAAGGATGCTGACTATTGCTGCCAAAATGGTTTTCGGTAGTTGGTAACGCTGGAGATTATTCCCGACAATCCACGCTTCGCTGGCGACACTGAGAAAGACGAAAAATGCCGACCAAATAAGAATCTTGAATATAGGGATGCTTTCATCATAACGGGAGCCAAACAGCAGCGACATAATTATCGATGCGCCAAAAAAAAGCATCAGGCAGACTGCAATCCCCAGCCAGACCAACCGCCGCAACCACAAAACGAAGTGATACCGAAAGTCTTCCTCACTGTGGAGACGGTGAGCCAGGAGGAGCGGGGTAACTGAGTTCATGATGGCGACGGGCAGTGCTTGAGTCGCCTCAGCCATGGTGATGGCGACGCTCAAGAGTCCTACGGCATATCCCCCCTGCCACTGACCGAGAATGAGGATGCCAACACGAGCGTAAAGACCGACAGCAGCAGCGGCTAACAGTAGTGGCAAGGCGTTAATAAAGAGTTGACGACAGCGAGTACGTGCTACTCGCCAATGCCATGGTGCCGCATGGACTCGATGGAGAGCGAAGGCAAGACCAATGGCAACCAGCAGGGCTTCTAATACTACTATGAAAGCTAACGACAATAGGGGTGAGTCGGCACCAGCAGCCCAGATACGCCCGCAGGCTCCGATGATGAGAGCAGTCTGCCGGGGGATAACGCCATATTTCGAAGCCAAGATCTGACGTAACCAATAGTCACCTACCTCTATCGCATTGAACAGTGTCGCCACGGCGAGGATTGGAGCGATTATCGCTACTCTTGGTGACTGCCCTTCTAAACAGGCAGCGATGGCGGTCACTATCAATATGGTGGTTAATCCTCCCAATAGTCGCAACACGAAAGCACTACCAAGAATTTCTTCCTTCGCTGCTGGCTCCTGAACCAATGTCCAGACTACTATTGATTCAATAGCAGTGATATTCAGAAAACTGAATACTCCAACCAATGCATTGGCGAAGCTAAAAATGCCATAAAGCCCAGGCGCTAGTAAGCGCGCGACGATGATGCCGGTGGCGAATGCGATAAGAATTCGACCGATACGTTCGCATAGTGCCCAAAGGATGTTACGGTTCAGAACGCTCACAGCATGGACGGCATTTGGAGTCCGCCGTTAATGCGTAGTCGCGGGCCGGCGCCGGCGGGGGGAGGGGCAAAGGCCCCCCGGGGGGCCGAGATAAAAAGCACCCCACGCACCAAGCGACCGGCGGGGCGCCCCCCCCCCACCCAAACACAACCAAAACAACACAAAAAAACAGCACCAACAACCCAACCAAAAAAAAAAAACGAAACAAAAAAAAAAAAACAAAAAAAAAAAAAAAAACAAAAAAAAAAAAAAAAA
>CAUYTW010000267.1 GCA_963575715.1 Gammaproteobacteria bacterium
GTCCCCATTGCTTTAATCATTAGCGTTTTCACCTTTTGACTCCCCCTTTCCACCTATTCCACAACGCTAATATGTATATAAAAATTAAAATCTACTTTTAAATAAAAATGATTACTTTAATATCTACATTTACATTAACATAATTTCAAATATTTGGTTTTTGCTTATTTAAATGTTCACAATTATATCAAATATTAATCAAAGAATAAATTTTACTCTTTTAAATTATGCTTCTTTGAATCTTTTTAATAAAAAAAGAGTGGAACAGAATCCATACAGAATTCTTTATTCCACTCTCACAAAACTAACTAGAGTTGACAGCCTTTAACATTCCCAAGTAATCAACTCAGTCAAACGAAAATACTTCCACATCTGAACATATCATTTCTGTCAATGTTTCTTTGATGTCGTCTTTTTTATATTTTAAATAGATTTATTCATTTTGTAGGGCTTTTTCAATAGCTTTAATATTTTCTTTCATAAATGATTGGTAAGTATTGTTGTCATCATCTTGTTGTTTTGTGTGTGATCCCATATTGTAAAATTTAATTGTTTTAGCATTTGTCTCTTTTCTTACCGTATCTGCTACTTTATGAGATACATTTTCTTCTATTAAAATATTTTTCACTTTATCTTCTTTAATTTGCTTAACAATATTTGTTAAATCTTTTTGGCTTGGTTCTTCCGCATTCATATTTTCAATGCCTTCTTGTTCAAAATGATAGCGTTCAGCTAGATAACCTATAGAGTCGTGTGAAATATAAACAGTTTTATCTTCATTACCTTTCACAGCATGTTTCATATCTTTATCTAAGTCTTTTAACTCTTTAACTAGTTGGTTGTAATTCTTTTCATAATAAGATTTATGTTTGCTATCTTTCTCAATCAATTCATCTTTAATCGCTTTAGCAAATTTTTGACTTACTACAGGATCCAACCAAATGTGTGGGTCGTATTTTCCATGGTGATGATGTTCATGTTCGTGTTCATCTTCATGTGATTCACCATGTTCGTGACCTTCTCCGTGCTCATGTTCATGTTCTTCGCCTTTTAATAAATCTTTATTTTTATCTAAAGTCGATTCTAGTGATAGTATTTTATCTTTATCATTTATAGCTTTAGCGATTTTCTTAGCTACGGGATCTAAGTTATCACCAGTATATAAGAATA
>CAUYTW010000268.1 GCA_963575715.1 Gammaproteobacteria bacterium
GTATCCATGCGAGTAGGATGCTGATTCGCAAGGTGGTAGTTTTTGTACAGCTTCTTAATCCACCACGATGAGTGGATCGTGGATTCCGAGTTGATCCAGGGGTTCAAGAAGGCGGTCAGCAGCCTCCACGCTGTCCAACGGTCCAAGGCGAAGACGGTAGAAAGTTTGTTGATCAATCCGGATCGGGCTAATCGAATAGTTCGCCGCGACCGATTCCTGCAAGCGTTGATGGAGGTGCTCCGCATTATCCATGCTGGAAAAAGCCGCTACCTGCAAGTAGATGGAGGGTTGCGCCTCGTTATTTGGATAGGTTTTTTCGACTAATTTTGAATTTGTCGTAGCGGTAACCGATGTTTTTTCTCCTTGCGCCGCCGCTACCAAGGCGGTGGCCCCACTCGGCCAACTTTTTGGATTTTCAGGATCCAGTGCTTGAATCTCCACCAAGGCAGTGCCAGGCTTATCGATTCCGAGCTTTTTAGCCCCCGAGTAAGATACATCGATTAATCGATTTTTTTCGAAGGGGCCGCGATCATTGACCCGCAAAATAGCGGTGCGGCCATTTTTCAGGTTGGTAACGTAGACATAGGTGGGAAGTGGCAGGGTAGTATGAGCGGCGGTCATGGCGCGCATATCGTAAGGCTCTCCACTGGAAGTACGCTTGCCATGAAACCCAGGGCCATACCAGGAAGCGACTCCCCGCTCTACATAGCCCCGAAAATCGCTTAACGTGAAATAACGTCGGCCCTTAACCTCGTAGAAAGGAGGATTACCATACTTGCTACGAGGTTCTACTTTTGGTATCGCATCGCGCAATTCTAGGGAAGGAGTAGTGGGTGTAACTACGGATGGTTGTGAGGTACAACCGGCAATGAATAGCATTATCGTTAAACCAGGCAATCCATGTCGGGTGCGGTTTCTCTTGAGGTTATCGGTAGGTCGCATCATGGCCATCCATTCCTAAAAAGAAAATAAATATCAACGATGCGCCATATTGAAATCATGAGCGAAATTAGTCAAGCTGATTCATTATATTTAGAAGTTATGCAGTTGAAAAATTTAGATACACAATTTTCAATTGGTTGCAAAAGATAACTCTTTAGTTATTTTATAGTTGATAGGAGTTACGCAGTTGAAAAATAGGAAGTCATTCTGCGCGAAGCGAAGCGGAG
>CAUYTW010000269.1 GCA_963575715.1 Gammaproteobacteria bacterium
TAGACTTTATTACCCGTGAGATTTACTGAAACGGGCAGGGCATTGATGGTGACTTGGTTGTAAACACTCCGTGTAGTCAAAGAAGGTAATAAATAACCAAGCTGATTACCCGCACCATCGACTACCGTCATGCCGTCCAGACTGGTCAAAAAATTCGTGCTGTTATCCACAACCAAAGCGCTATTGGCGATTGCTGTACCCGCTCCACTGAGTAGCAGCGTGTCGCCACCTGTGCCCATTGCCATAATTTGGCTATTGGTAAAATTGGGGGTGCCGTCATAATCCTTGGATGCAATTAACGCTACAGTCGGCTGGCTGCTATAAATAATTCCATTGCCCGTCGTGGGAATCGTGACCCCAGACGGACACGATCCGCCATAAATACAACCATAACGGTTGAAAGTGCTACCCATGATTCCGAGTGAACCTGGACTTTCATCGGCATAAACCAGCCAGCGTCCCGTGCCCGGCGTGAGTGAATAATTCGCAAGAAGAAATGTATCTCCCACGAGGACGATATTGCCATTATTTGAATTAACCGTAGTGTATTGCAACGCAATTCCCTTGGACCCGGTTCCCGAACTACCTTGAATTAAAATTCCGCCACCATTTCCTGTTGCAGAAATAGTATTGGTATTCGCATTCGTCCCGTTCCAGAAAACTACGCCATAAGATTGGCCCGCTCCTCCATTCACAGTTGATGCGTCGCCGATAATTTTTATAGCATCCGCAGTAGTATTCGCTGCGGTAATTAAACTCGTAATCGTCGTACTACCCATAGTCAGATCAATAGCGTGACGATCATTTGTAGCGTTTCCCGTCGCTAATCCGCGAATATCAATTGTGCCCGCGCCGCTATTAATCACAAAACCATTGCTCGCACTTATGCCCCGCGTACTAGTTCCGGCTGACGTTAGATTGCCAACTTGCCCCATGATGCGGATATCTCCACCACCCGATATTAATTGCACATTATTCGTTGCAGGAGACGTTCCTAGGCTTATTCCGTTGACAATTGAAGCCGTACTACTCGCATATCCATCAGGAAGATTATCCGCATTAGTATCTAAGCCACCAGCTAACGTTATTTTTCCACCTGTTGTTGTAATAATATTTGAATTGCCGATAATAATTGCGCCCGAGTTATTATTATCATAATCGCTCCATA
>CAUYTW010000270.1 GCA_963575715.1 Gammaproteobacteria bacterium
ACCGATGGAAAGGTTTTATCTATACGGAAAACCTCATTGCAACGCATCGAAAAAACCCGCGTCACGGGAATATCGATGGCGTGAGTTTTACCCATACGGTAAAGAACTGTTTTCCGTATAGACGGTACCGCGCCAATATTCAGCAACACGCCCCTCCGATGATACAAAAAGCTACAATTTTGAACTTCCGCTGCTTGAGCTAATTGATACAACTGTCCAGGGGGATGGGTACAAGTATTTGATTTGACCTAGCATTTGGAGTTTCGCCGTGACTGATTTTACCTCTACAATCTCCGTGTGTCTTTTTATTAGTACTGTAACTTCACTGTAATGTTGTTTCGTTTCATAAATAGAGGCGAGACAACATGTCATCAGAAATTCAATCCCCACTACTCACCCGCATCAACGCGGCTGCTTATCTTGGCGTTAAACCTTCTACGCTCGACAACTGGGCCTGTACTGGTCGGTACAACCTGCCCTATATAAAAGTTGGAAAACTCGCTTTATATCAAATAGATACACTCAACCAATGGATTGAACGCCGAACCAATAAAGTAGGTAAGGCAGGATGCCATGTGTAGCCCAAAAAAAACCTCGCAACGTAGCGAGGTAATATCGATTAAGATTACCCGTTCGAGAGTTCCCAGTGAAGGAACTCTCGATTAAGCCCAGTCGAACTCAGCGACTAAGGCAACGGTAACGCATTTGACCGCCACTCACGGCGCGGTGAAACATGCGTTGCCACTGCTCCTCGTTTTTCGACTGGGTCCAACTATCTAAGTCGGAGCCAGCAACATGTATCAATCCCAAATCACCTCCCACGGGTCCACCGTTTCATCGCTATCAAGAAACAATCTCCCCTGCACCTGCGAAAATTTAACTGGTGCTTTGAACTCAATATCACCCGACTGCGACCATATTGACTGGTTCAGAATTGCGGCTGCTCTAAGTGATGGATGCCGCACTGGCGGAATTGATGGGTGGCCTATATTTGATGAATGGTCTCAAGCTGGCCAAAATTACAATCAAAATCAAGCGATTGCAACCTGGAAAGGCGCGCGAAAACCTGGTTTGGTAACTGTTGGCACATTATGGCAGTTAGCGATAGGGCATAACGATTGGCGGTGTGTCGGTGACGGGTGCCGGTGAGCGGTTG
>CAUYTW010000271.1 GCA_963575715.1 Gammaproteobacteria bacterium
TTTGAATTGCCGATAATAATTGCGCCCGAGTTATTATTATCATAATCGCTCCATAACGTTACGTTATTGTTGCTAGAAGTTAGGGTAGTGCCGGTACCCGTTATAATATCTCCGCTCGCCTTGAGAGTAATTTTTCCTCCACTATTGGTGATCGTGCTTGAATCGCTAATAATGAGAGAATCCACGCTATCGATAACAAGATCGCTAGAGAAAGAGGTACCAGCGTCAATCAGCAATTTGTTAGTGGTCAAAGTCGTGGCGGATGACGCAATAAACTGGCGATCTCCCCATCCATTTGCCGAATAGATTCCATTACCACTACCGTTACCAATCCCTGTGATATGAATGGTAGGTCCAATTAGAGTAGTACCATTGATTTGTATACCCGTCTGATTGATTGTCGCACTGGCATCAGCAATAATATTAAGACTGTTCAAGGCATTCAAAACTGGCACGGTTTCACCGAGATTGCCACCAAAATTAATCTGCATGGCGGTCAATCCAGATGGGTCTAATTTTCCATATAGACTAATGTTATTACCAGCAAGTGATGAGTAAGTCGCTACGATTAACCCTAAAGGTAAATTGGCATAGTGAGGACTTCCATCTCCATATCCAGCATACGGTGCGGAATAACCAGAAAGAATAATATCTCCAGAATTTGCATTCAATTTTACATATTTGCCTATATACACTCCTTGCGCCCAGATATCATCGCCCGTGGCATAACAAGTTACACTGGGTGTGCAGCCCAGTCCACCACCATAAAGATTGCCGTGGATACTTACGGTATTGGTGAGAACATCATTATCCAAAAATTGGATCGAGCCACCCGCCTTTAGATTAATCGATGAAAACGGTGCTCCCAAGGTATCGGAAATAATCGCACCCGAATTGATGACAATATGGCGATTCGCCTGAAGTTCCACTGTTGCAGTAGCACCATTCATTTTGAAGATGCCACCACCCAGATTGATGTCTCCGCCTGAAGCCGTAATATTCACATTTCCAGAAGCAGTTAAATTGCCAAGGGTTGTTCCACCCGTCGTACTATTCAGCGTTATGTTATTTCCAGAAATAGTTGTAAATGACAAATTGCCCGCCGCGTGGGTGATATTTATATCTCCCGCCATGGCGATTTGGC
>CAUYTW010000272.1 GCA_963575715.1 Gammaproteobacteria bacterium
GTACTCGAACGAAGTCAGCGCCACGCTGACGCCCTCTACGCCCAGCATCAGCGCCACGCCAGGCAACGCACAGGTAACGTTGAAATGGTCAGCGGTGACCGGAGCGACTAGCTACAACGTTTATCAGGGAACGACAACGGGCGGCGAATCTGCAACTCCGATTAGTACCGTAACTGCGCCTACTGTTACCACGACTATCACCGGCCTGACCAACGGGACGAAATATTTCTTCAAACTAGCGGCAGTTAACGCCGGCGGCACCAGCGCGTTATCAAGCGAAGTCAGCACCACACCCGTCGCACCACCATCTGCGCCACCCGCGAGCGTAAGCGCCACGGCGGGCAATGCTAAGGTGACGCTGACCTGGACGGCAGCCACCGGAGCGACCAGCTACAACGTTTATCAGGGAACCACTGCGGGCGGCGAATCTCCGACTGCGGTCAAAACCGGCGTCACCGGAACCAGCGTATCGATTACCGGCCTGACCAACGGCACGCCATATTTCTTCAAATTGGCGGCAGTCAACGCGGGCGGCGTGAGTTCGCTCTCGAACGAAGCGAGCGCCACACCAGTCGCGCCACTAACAACCGCGCCAGTGATTACCCTCGGCACGGTTGCGGGTACCTCGGTCACGTTAAATTGGTCGGCAGTGACCGGAGCGACCAGCTACAACGTTTATCAAGGAACGACTGCGGGTGGCGAGTCCTCGTCTCCGGCCAAAACTAGCATCACCGGAACCAGCACCACCATCACCGGATTGAGCAGCGGACGGACGTATTATTTCAAGATGGGAGCGGTCAACGCAGGCGGCGTGAGTCCGCTCTCGAATGAGGTCAACACAACGTTGACGCCGGCCGCGCCCAGCCTCAGCGCCACGCCAGGCAACGCACTTGTGACGTTGAAATGGTCAGCAGTGACCGGAGCGACCAGCTACAACGTTTATCAGGGAACCACTGCGGGCGGCGAATCCTCAACTCCGGTCAGTACCGTAACTGCGCCTACCATCACCACGACCATCACCGGGCTGACCAACGGGACGAAATACTTCTTCAAATTGGCGGCAGTCAATGCCGGCGGCATTGGCGCGTTATCAACGGAAGTCAGCGCCACGCCCGTCGTGCTGCCGGGAGCACCCA
>CAUYTW010000273.1 GCA_963575715.1 Gammaproteobacteria bacterium
GATACATAGTACAAATAGAAATTCTTCAGGCTTCTAAAACCTGAAGAATGAAAAAAAATTAAGAATAGTCATCACCTCAGAGGGGAGCATGGTGGATTCACGCACACGTTGCGGCTTCTCATTCGGTAACAGAGACTGGAGTCAGGTTTGGATAAAAACTCTACAAAAATCATCAATATCAACGAATAAAGTGGTTAAGTCAATGTGGCTTAATGTGTTCATGGTGAGGTCTCATAGATATTATAAATTAAGCGATACAACAGTTTATCATACTGCTTACGTCGAGTTCGCGTTAGTTAGTGTTAAACAGGCCCTAATAGAAAATAATAGAATTTTTCGACTATTATAAATTACTTGCAAAGTCCTATATCCTACCATAGGTAGCAACTTGAATTAAAATAGGAAAAGCAACTTCTATGTTACGATACATAAACACATTTGAGCGGATTATAACCCGCACTCTACTCATCATGATGGCGGGCGTGGTACTGCTTGCCACCATCGAGTTAGCGTGGCTCCTCGGTAAGGATTTGCTGAGTCCACCGATATTCTTACTAGGCATCGACAAGTTACTGGACGTGTTCGCCCAGTTCTTGCTAATACTGATCGGAATTGAGTTACTGCACACGATGAAGATATACATTGAGGAACATGCACTCCACCACGAAGCAATGCTCATTGTGGCGTTGACCGCAGTGACCCGCAAAATCGTTGTCCTGAATACGAAAGAGTCATCGGAAGGAACATTGTTGGGCATTGCTGCCATAGTGTTCGCACTTACTCTCGGCTACTACTTGATGCAACGCAGTATCCGTCAAGAACCTTACGGTGAAGCTGGGAGCTTCTCACGGGCATTGGGTGAAAAAAACGACTCAGATCTGGGGCGCAAGAAATGATTTTAGGAGTTACGCAGTTGAATTTGTAACTCTATAAAGGATTGAGTTTTTTCTCTTTTGTTATTCTGCGCGGAGGGCGCGTTAGCGCCCGTAGTCGCAGAATCTCGGAATTTCTGAATTTCTTAATAGTAGAACCCAAGTTATTTAAATACGCGTCGCGTTACCTCCAGGGGAATCACATTTGTTGATTCCACTAAATTGCAAGTCTGTCATAATCGTCGTATTCCTAATCA
>CAUYTW010000274.1 GCA_963575715.1 Gammaproteobacteria bacterium
GTTTTCAAGCGTAGGCATAGCCATCCTGTCGTTGAATATTTGTGCAGTATCTATGCGAAATACCGGCAACACGTCCAGTTGCGGTTTTAATATCAAAACTCCCCGAGGCTCGACACGTAACCCGACCTTTATACCTTCCGGCCTTTCTGCCAGAAGTAACATTAGCTCGTACCTGGTCGCCGGTCTCGAACCCGAAGTGCTTTTTTTGCCGACTGCGATGCCGTATTGGGAAACCGTATTTATCCGTTCCACACATTTGTCTGTTGCCGTGGCCGGCAGCCTTGATTTGTAATGGCTTCATTGTCGGAATCAGCGTAACGGTAGCGCCGGAATCCCCAACACATGCGGCGTCAATCCAGTGTGCTTTGGGATAGTCAAGTCGTACCCGGTTAAATTTCGTTTGTGCGCCGGTACCGGTTTCTACAGGAAGTCCGGTATCGAGCAACCCATCAAACAGCTTGTTGCGCGTCGCATTGACCGCCGCCGCATCGCTCAATGGCTGCTTGGCCTGCACCAATATGCGATTTAATACATCCGGCTGGTTTTTAAGGAAAGCTGCAACCGGCAATGTCCCTTTCTTTATGTTGCATGGTTCGCAAGCCAGGGCAAGATTCGAGATGGCGTTGCTCCCGCCATTGGCCCGCGCTTTGATATGTTCAACCTGGAGTGGAACATTCTCGGCACGGCAATAAGCGCATGTCCGATGCCATTTTTCCAACAAATATTCGCGTACCGAATATCCGGCCAGAGTACCTTGCTGATACTCGATGCCAGAAATTTCAGGGTTTTGCATTAACTGCATGTCGAACCTGACGCGTAAGACAGCCAGTTTTTCCAATCTGCACAACCGACGGAACCGCTCGATCCAGGTCATCGTGGTATCAACCCGATGATTCAAGCTGGGTGGCAACCATCCATCAGGGCGTCTGCGGTTATTGAAACGTGGCGCACGATAACGAGTCTTGCGGTTACGACGGCCACGGCGCGACGCACGCCGTGAATCCAGGCTGGATTTAATCCTTTTCCCGCGATGTTCCAGTTCTGCCGCGAACAGAACCCGCTCATTGGGAGCGACCAACACAATGCCGGTAATCTTGCTTCCTGGATCGATCTTGACGGTCATAGG
>CAUYTW010000275.1 GCA_963575715.1 Gammaproteobacteria bacterium
CACCTGACTCCAGATGTCCGCCAGTGCAGCCTCGGTGGGGATACGGGGGGCGATGAAACCGACCGAGAGGGCATCCCAATCCAGCTCGGGGGTAGGCAGTGCCTTGCTGTCGAGCTTGCCGTTGGGGGTGAGCGGCAAGGCTGCAAGCCAAACAAAGGCCGCTGGAATCATGTAGTCCGGCAGCGTCGCGGCCAGATGGGCGCGCAGCTCCGCCACCGGCGCGGTCGTACCCACCAGGTAGGCCACCAACCGAGTCTCCTGGCCGCCATCGGTGCGGGCCAGAACCGCGCATTGGTTGACCATCGGATAATGGCCCAAGGCGGCCTCGATCTCACCCAGTTCGATGCGAAAACCCCGAATCTTGACCTGGTGATCCAGACGACCGAGATACTCCAGATTGCCATCCTCACGCCAGCGACAGCGATCCCCAGTGCGATACATGCGGCTGCCCGGCGGGCCGAAGGGATTGGGAATGAAGCGTTCGGCAGTGAGGGCTGGACGGTTGAGATAGCCCCGGGCGAGGCCCATGCCTGCGAGGTGGAGTTCGCCGGACACGCCAAGGGGCGTCTCACACAGGTAATTGGAGAGCACATGGGCCTTGCTGTTATCGATGGATTTTCCGATACGCGGTAAACCACCCGACCACCGCTCGGTCCACGTTGAATAGGTGGTGTCCTCTGAGGGTCCGTAGAGATCCCGTATCGTCTTGATTTGCGGCAACGTGCTGAAGATCGCGTCTACCAATGGTTGGCGCAGGGCCTCTCCCGCCAAATTGAGAGTCCGGACGCTGCTTGGCAGGCTGCTGCTATGCAGCAACATCTCCATAGCAGAGGGCACTGTCACAAGGAGTCGTGGTGCCGGATCTGTGCTCAGGTGATCCAGCCGAGTCACATTTTCGACCAACAGTACCGCTCCGCCGGTTGTCAGGGGCGCGAATATCTCGAAGAAAGACACGTCAAAACTGAAGCTCGTCGAGGCGATGACGCCACTGAGCGTATTAGCGTCAAAGGTACGTGCGGCCCAAGCGAGGAAGGCTGCCCCACCAGCATGACTCAGCGCAACTCCCTTGGGTAGACCGGTCGAGCCCGAGGTATAGATGACATAGGCCATATTATCGGCCCT
>CAUYTW010000276.1 GCA_963575715.1 Gammaproteobacteria bacterium
GAAGGACAACGTGAAATACAAGTCGGCTTGGCAATGTTCCTATTGCGGATACCAATAGATATGCCTTGGAAGGTACATGGAACAGGCCAAGGACAAGGTTATTGAATTGCAAAAACTAATTGAAACGGAGGTTTCAAAATGAAAGAGTTCAAGAACGTAAAAGGTACGATCGGCGGCGTGACACGGATGGTGGCGAAATCGGGCAACGAGTATTACAAGATTGAGGTGAATTGCGGTACGAAGTGGCCAGTCAAGGGAAAAACGATGGACAATGCGATGGAGTATACGGCAAACCAAACGCTTGACATCTCATACTCCGAGGAGGAGTCAACCGACATCAACCCGAAATCAGGTAAGCCATACGTCAACAGGTGGTTCTACCTTCCCAACCACAAGAAGAAGGACGGGTCTGTCGGGAATGGTTCCAACTACCAGAAACAGTCCGCTCCAGTTACACACACTCCTGGCCTTGCACCTATCCAGGATGCAATCGCCATCTTGGAAGGAAGGGTTAGGAAGCTTGAGGACGCTATGGCTGACAATATGATTGACAAGGCCGAGAAGGTGTTCAATCCCAAGCCTGATGATGCAGATGAAAGCCCGTTCTAGGGGGAGCCATGAAAACATACACAAAAAAACAGCTTGATTCGATTATAAAAAAGCATGTTTTCATCACACGGAAATAGGCGGAGGACTACATATGAAAAAGAAGAATGACGGTTTCGAGCGGTTGGCAATCAAGATAGGCCGAGCCGACAAGTTCCGGGAATGGTGCAAGTCAAGGGAACGTCCTATCCACCATGAGCTGAGCGAGGCGTTGACACACTACATGAAAGTCCAGGAGATGAACGAGATGATTACCAAGGGAGGTATCTGATGGAACTGATTGAGATTGAAAGGAAGATTGACGATGTGTTGACGGCCTTGGAGAAGGGAAGGGAGATGCTGCGGACGGCTGTCAGCGATTGGGCATTGGCGGATGTTGAGTATGACAAGCAAATCGCACTCACGCTGATGAAGATGAAGAACGGCATGGAGGTTGAGTTGGGTGACCAGAAGATAACCAATCCTCCAGCCAGTATCATGGAGAAGTTGGCGAAGGGGATCTGTTGGGAATCG
>CAUYTW010000277.1 GCA_963575715.1 Gammaproteobacteria bacterium
TTAATGACCTTTTTGCTAATTATTTTTAACCGTTTTATAACGGAACAGCTATAACAGCTAGGCCCATGACCACCGACCAAAACCAAAAACAATTGGGCAAGACCCTCTGGAACATCGCCGACCAACTGCGCGGAGCGATGAATGCGGACGATTTCCGCGATTACATGCTGTCCTTCCTGTTCCTGCGCTACCTCTCAGACAATTACGAGATCGCGGCGAAGAAGGAACTTGGCAAGGATTATCCCACTCTCGGCGCGGACGACCGCCGCGTGCCGTTGGCCCTTTGGTATGCCAGCAACCCGAACGACATCACCGCATTCGAGAAACAGATGCGCCGCAAGGTGCATTATGTCATTCAGCCGTCGCATCTCTGGAACAATATCGCCAACCTAGCCCGCACCCAGAATGGCGAACTGCTCAACACCCTGCAAGCAGGATTCAAATACATCGAAAACGAATCCTTCGAGAGCACCTTCAATGGCCTGTTCTCGGAGATCGACCTCGGCTCGGACAAGCTCGGTAGAAAGTATGAAGACCGGAACGCCAAGCTCTGCGCCATCATCGCGGAAATCGCCAAAGGGCTGGCAGAATTTTCCTCCGACATCGATGCCTTGGGCGATGCCTACGAATACCTGATCGGCCAGTTTGCCGCTGGTTCCGGCAAGAAGGCGGGCGAGTTCTACACCCCGCAGCAGATTTCCGACATCCTCTCCGCCATTGTCACCCTCGACAGCCAGGAACCCGCAACCGGCAAGAAAAACCGTCTTGCCAGCGTGCTCGATTTCGCTTGCGGCTCCGGCTCGCTGCTGCTGAACGTGCGCAAACGCATGGGGCCGCAAGGCATCGGCAAGATTTACGGGCAGGAAAAGAACATCACCACCTACAACCTCGCCCGAATGAACATGCTACTGCACGGGGTGAAGGATTCGGAGTTCTCGATATACCACGGCGACACCCTGACCAATGATTGGGACATGCTGCGCGAGCTGAACCCCGCCAAGAAACCCTGTTTTGATGCCATCGTCGCCAATCCGCCCTTCAGCTACCGCTGGGATTCCACCGACGCGATGGGCGAGGACGTGCGCTTCAAAAATCACGGCCTAGCCCCAAAATCCGCCGCTGATTTTGCCTTCCTACTGCATGGCTTCCACTTCCTGAAAGATGAAGGCGTGATGGCGATCATCCTGCCCCACGGCGTGCTGTTCCGAGGCGGTGCCGAGGAACGTATCCGCACCAAACTGTTGAAGGATGGCCATATCGACACCGTCATCGGTCTCCCAGCGAACCTCTTTTACTCCACCGGCATCCCGGTGTGCATCCTTGTGCTCAAGAAATGCAAAAAACCTGACAATGTTCTCTTCATCAACGCCGCCGAACATTTTGTCAAAGGCAAACGTCAGAACCAACTGACTGACGAGCACATCACCAAAATCATTGACACCTACCAGTTCAGAAAGGAAAAGGATAATTTCCCGTATGGGCAAGGCTCAATTTTTCGATGTAACCGTGACGCGGATTTTTTCGATGCGTTGCAATGAGGTTTTCCGTATAGATAAAACCTTTCCATCGGTCACCTTCACACCGTACTGCCCTATTGCTAAATCATCATCAAAATGATATCAATCAAGTATCCAAAAAATACTCTGGGGATACTTAATTGATTATTGTTGTTGGCGGTATCAAGGGCGGTTCAGGCAAGACAACCGTCGCCACGAACCTCACCATCATCGTAACCGGGTAGTGCCCTAATCAATAGGATAAAGTGTTAAAATTTTATTATCATTTTTCATTTTTCATTTTTCGTTTTAATCTCTTAGAGGGTTATATTCCCCGCCGCTTGCGGCGTACGAAAATACAGTGTCTGATAAGGCACTGTAAAACGAAGGTGAGCCGCATAGCGTGCGAACCGTAGTGCAAAAATACCCCGCCGCTTGCGGCGGGGTTGTTTATTAAGAGGTTTTTTATGCACTGCCCAAATTGTCACTCTCAATCTGTTGTTAAAAATGGTTTCAATACACTTGGCAAGCAAATCCATCGATGCAATGAATGTGGCCGGCAGTTTGTGTTAAACCCCAGTAAAGGGCCAATCTCCGATGAAAAAAAGGCGTTGATTGATCGTCTGTTACTAGAGCGTATCCCATTGGCGGGGATTGCGCGAGTGGTGGGCGTCTCCGAATCTTGGCTACAGAATTATGTCAACGAAAAATACGCACGAACGCCGCGTAAAGTCATTATCAAGAAAAAATCCAAGGGACGCCTCACGATTGAGTGTGACGAACTTTGGTCGTTTGTCGGAAAAAAGTCTAACAAACAATGGGTTTGGCTGGCTATTGACCGCGATACCGGAGAAATTGTCGGCGTTTATATTGGCGATCGAAGTGAGCAATCCGCTCGTGCTTTATGGGATTCCTTGCCTTCGGTCTATCGTCAATGCGCAGTGAGTTACACGGATTTTTGGGCCGCATATGCAGCAATTCTTCCCTCCAAACGTCATCGCGCTGTCGGCAAGGACAGTGGACAAACAAATCATATCGAGCGGTTGAATTGCACCTTGCGTCAACGAATTTCGAGATTAGTGAGGAAGTCTTTATCTTTTTCAAAGAACATTGCTAACCATATTGGGGCAATCTGGTATTTTATTCATCACTATAATGCCTCACTCCCAATCCATCAAAATCGGTAATTAATTATTCTCATTCAATCCTATTGATTGGAGCACTACCACCCTGGCTATGTATAAAATCGCCTCGACGAACAGCCGATTATCCACTGCCCGCCCACCTTTATCGGTTGGCTTTCCTGGTAGTTGCCCTTCAATTCGGGCCCATTTTTCATCGCTTAACATAAAACGTATCATTTTTCAACCCCCTTTACTGTGAACACGCCCTAGGAGTTATGCAGTTGAAAAATAGGAAACTATTCTGTGCGAAACGAAGCGGAGTCGCAGAATCCATCTACAGAGAGATTCTGCGTTCTGCGACTGCGCGCAGAATGACTTTTTCAACCGCATGAAGAGCCTCTTCCACGCTAATATCTGATACTTCTTGACTAGGTGGCTGAAGCAACTCGTGAGGTACTCCCCAAGGGTGCCAGTGCTGGGCGTTGGATTTTCCAAAAAAACATACTATCGGTTTACCTAAACCTGCTGCGAGGTGCATCGCTCCTCCGTCACTACATACCATAAAGTCGCAACAGGCGATGCCGCCAATCAAACATGAAACTTCTGCCGAGGGAAAGGCAAGTACCGGCAATCCAGCGACTGCATTCATGATTTCTGCCGCTTTGGCGTTGTCTCCGGGGTGTGCGGGATGATGAGTATCTCCAGGCGACCAAAATAATAAAAATCCGACTGGATAACGCGCACGTAATCGAGCCATCAGCAGGGCAAAACATTCGGCGGGCCAGCGCTGACTTGGTTTACGGGCGCTAATGTGAATACCGATTAATAGGCGTGCGCTCCAACCTTGGGCCGCGATCCGCTCCCGCGCATAACGCAAGGCAGCACTATCGGGAAATATTTGTACGGGTCCCGGTTGTGCAGTGATGCCGAAGGCCGTTAATACCTGAAAAGTGCATTCTACGTGATGTCCGCTCCTAACTGATTGCGGAATCACATAATCTTTTGTGCGATATTGATCCGAATTTCCAAAACCAATGACACGCTTGGCCCCGATTAGGCGGGCAAGGCGCAAGGATCGTGGTTCATAGCAAGGTGTCGGAATGATTGCGTAATCGAATCGCGTATGTCTGAGTTTCACAAGCAGTGTTATGCGTCGCCAATATGCCGTTATTTTTCCACCAAGGGTTGGCTGATGCTTGGCTTTTCCATACCAGACTATTTGGTCGATGACCGTCGGGTTATTTTCCAATACCGCATGGTTATAACTGGTAACCAGGGCGTGAATTTCTGCGGAGGGAAAATGATTGCGCAAGGCGACGAAAACCGGCGTGGTGCATACTAAATCTCCAATGTTGTCCCGACGGATGACTAAGAATTTAAGAGATTTTTTATTGTTCAAGCATAACCCCGGAGTTTGATCAATTCCAGTAAGCGCACACCGAATTCAGGAGAAATATGCGCCTCCACTGGTACATACCAGTGTCGCGCATTTACAGCAACCGCGCATTTAACTGCGTCTTTTTCCGTCATTAATACCGGTAGCTCATCACCAAAATCTAATTCATCGGGACGAAAAAAATAATGATCAGGAAATGAATGCACGATGATTGTCAACCCTCGCGCTCGCAGAGCGGCAAAAAATTTTTCAGGATGCCCAATACCGGCCACAGCGTGGACTGGGGTAGTACAAAAACTCGTTAATGGTCGAGAAACGATGTCATCACTAATGAATACCGCATCACCTAGTATCAGAATCATATTGTACTCACCTGGCTCCGCGCAGCCCTGGGCAACTCGTAGCGGTATTTGATCCAGCCGTTGCATTGATTCACGCAATGGCCCGACTGGCAGGCAATGACGATTACCAAGTCCCCGTGCGCGATCTGTCACTGCAATTTCCACGTCTCGGGCCAGACCATAATGTTGTAATCCATCATCGGCAATTAGACAATCGCAGTCATGATGGGCAAGCAACAATTCACCTGCCTTGGCCCGCCGCCGACATACTGCAATAGGCATTTGTGTTCGCCGTGCCAGAAGTAGTGGTTCATCGCCCACCTCGCGTGGATCGTCATCCGGCTTTACTTCTCGCGGAATGCTTTTTATCCGTCCACCATGGCCACGGCTAATAATGCCTGGTCGCCAGCCATTGGCCGCGAGAAATTGGGCTATCCATAAAACAAGCGGTGTCTTTCCCGATCCACCCACAGTGATATTGCCAACGATGATTACAGGTACCGGGAGTTGCGTGATTGCAAACCAGCCATAGCGATAACCATAACGCCGGATCATGACGAGCGTGCGGTAAATGCCTTCTAATGGAAGCAGTATCCATCCCAGAGGATAGTTTTCATACCAAATCGCTCGTGCCAATTTTTCCATGGGTATCCAGTTCAGTAGTCAACAAATCAAATCGCTTTACCACCATCGACCAATTCTACAATCGTGCTCCGCAGACGTTCGCATAATTCTTCGTTGAGGGGATGATTATTACGGTCAGTCACGAAAAAGATATCCTCGACCCGAGCGCCCACGGTATCAATCTTGGCGTTTTGTACTCGAACCTCGCAAGTAACCAATGCCTGACCAATGCGCGCCAAAAGTCCAGGGCGATCTTGGCTGATTACTTCCATCAAAGTGCGTTGGTTACGTTCATCAAGGGTGTATTGGACTTCAGTGGGGATAGGAAAATGCTTGAGGCGCAACGGAGAGCGACGGTTCGAGGAGACTATCGTGAAGAACGGTTGGGAGAGCCGTGCATGAAGTACCCCGCGAATCTTGTCAATACGTGACTGAGAGCTGATTGGCTCGCCGTTTTCCTCCAGCACGATATAGCTATCCAGAGTATATCCATGGTTACTGGTGACAATGCGAGCATCCATGATGGTCAACCTGAGCTGATCCAGGGTATTAGTAATTTGGGCGAATAATCCATCCTGATCATGGGTATGGACAAAAATCTCAGTGCCACCGCGTCGGGTGCGCTGGCGGACCAGAATCAGCGGCAACGCGCCGTTACCATGAGCAATAATGGCTTGAGTATTGGCGGCAATTTCCTCGGAGGTGTAGCGAATGAAAAAATCGTCCGCGAGGCTTTGCCATAAATTTTCCACTGCCGCGCGTGGCACACCATAGGTATGCAATAAACGCCGCGCTTCGTCCTGGGTTTCGCGGATTTGCTCGGCTAGGTCCGGCGTGCTGGTAATCCCGCGTCGCAGGACGCGCCGCGCGGCCTGGTAGAGATTACTCAACAAGGCATCCTTCCAACTGGTCCATAAATCCGGGTTAATGGAGCGAATATCGGCAACGGTGAGCAGATACAGGTAATCGAGGTGCAGGATATCGCCAACCAGAGTAGCGAATTGGTTGATGACCACGGGATCGCTTGTGTCTAGGCGTTGGGCGGTACGCGACATGGTCACATGGTGCTCTACCAGCCAGGCCACGAGGCGCGAGTCAAAGGCAGGTAAACCGTGATTCTGACAAAAAGACAGGGCATCAACTGCACCGAGGATTGGATGATCCCCGCCACGGCCTTTGGCGATATCGTGGAACAATCCCGCTAAATACAGCAAGTGCGGCTTAGGGAGTGTTTGAGCGACATGAGCGCACAGTGAATTCTCGGCGGCATACTCGGGGACGAAAAAACGTCGAGTATTGCGAACCACGCGCAGGGTATGTTCATCAACGGTGTAGACATGGAAGAGATCATGCTGCATTTGCCCGACCACGCCCTCAAATACCGGTAGATAGGCAGCTAAGACACCATAACGGCTCATGCGGTCCAGCTCATGGGCAATGCCGCGTGGCTGCTTGAGCAACTCCATGAAGAGGCTACGATTACGCAAATCAGCGCGGAAAGCGTCATCAATCAGAAAGAGATGATCCCGTACCAGGCGGATGGTGGTGGCGCGTACCCCAGTCAACTCGGGATGCTGGGCCATAACAAGAAATAGTTCCAGAAGTGCGAACGGATAACGACGAAAAACACGTTCATGATTGACTTCCAAAAAACCGTCGCGTGCGCGAAAGCGTCGATTGAGGGGAATGGCACGCGCCGCCGGATCGACATGTTGTAGGCTTTCATGAAAAAGCTGCAACAGCATCTCATTAAGGCGACTAATCTGTTGGGCGGTACGGTAATAACACTTCATGAATTGTTCCACCGCCAGACTATGCGGCGCATCTTGATAACCGAAATTGGCCGCCAGGGTGCGTTGATGATCGAATAGAAGACGATCCTCACGTCGCTTGGTCAGCAAGTGCAGTCCCCAACGTACCCGCCACAGAAAATTTTGCGCCTTGATGAGCGTGTGATATTCAGCGTCGGTGAGAAAGCCCACATCTACTAAACCATGCAGACTGTTGACACCGAAGTGACGTTTCGCAACCCAGCCCACCATGTGAATGTCGCGCAATCCTCCCGGACCTTCTTTGACATTGGGTTCGAGGTTGTAGGCGGTATCATCATACTTGCGGTGACGAGCGAGCTGTTCAGCGTGCTTCATTTCAAAAAAAGCACTGCTTGGCCAAATATGGGCGTTTTCGCAGGCGTGTGACATGGCTTTGAGCAGGGCGCGTGGCCCACTCAGGAGACGTGCTTCCATCAGGTTAGTGGCCACGGTCACGTCACGGTGCGCCTCTTCCACGCATTCTTCCAGGGAACGCACACTGTGTCCGACTTCCAGCCCGACATCCCAAAGAAAGGTGACCCAGGTTGCGATACGCTCGCGGAAAAGGTCGTGCTCGGCTTGTCCTAGTAGCACCATCAGATCGACATCCGAACCGGGATGCAGCTCTCCCCGCCCATAGCCACCCACAGCGAGTAAGGCAATGCCCTCGGGTTCGCACGCTACTACTACTTCTTCTTTTGGCGTACTCTCAATGGCTGCCAAAGTTGTTGACGGGGAGCATTCCGTTCGAGAATCATAATTTTCTTCGACAGCGAATTCTGCCGTCAGACCATGGAGACGCCAGGTACGTTTTAACAAAGCATCCATCATTTGAACCCGCAGCGGCACTAAAGCGGCGGCGGGAACTCCGGCATAGAAACAATCACGTAGGATTTGATTACCAGTCTTGAGCACTGCGCGAAATGTTTTTAGAGGTGCTTCCCCCGCGTTCAAAGCAGCGTCGAGAGTAATAGGGTCGAAAAGCTCGTTGATGGCAGGGACGCTGGCGCCAGCAGGAGTGACCGGGTCTTCGATGATCATGATTGAACTCATTTATCAAGATAGGAGTTACGCAGTTGAAAAATAGGAAGTCATTCTGCGCGCAGCGAAGCAGAATCGCAGAATCTATCTACTTTATAGAGATTCCGACCCGTCGATTGGTACTTTGCGCTTTAGAAGGCGTCGCGTTACCATTATTTGGTGCTTATATGCGTCACCAGGACGCTTACGGTCTGACCATCGGGACAGGCTGGCAAATTTAAGATTTTACTATCCCAAGGGACGGAAAAAACCGTTTCCTTTCCTCATCGCCCTAAAGGGCGAAGTTTCTCGGAGGACATTGATGAAAAAAACTTTATTTTTCGCTTTTCTGACCTGTTGTTTTTCAGCTCAGGCTGCTGACAATAAATTGCATGTATTTACCTGGGAAGGTTATGTTGCTAGTGAAGACATTGCCGCTGTTGATCAATTACTGGAAAAAGCAGGAAATCCAGTCCGCGTCGAAGTGATCAAACCCTGGGCTGAGGGTCCGGATCAAATGTTTAATATTTTACGATCCGGCGCGGCGGATCTTTCCTTCTTGACCTTGAATTATATCAAGATGAATCATGAGAAAACCGCCAAGTTGCTTCAGCCCATTGACACCAGTAAAATTCCAAATTACGAAAAAGTCTTGCCGGCGCTGCGTGAAATTCCGATGGGAATCCAGGCGGGTAAACCACTATATGTTCCTTTTGGTGGCGGGGCCTATGGAATTTGGGCCAATACCAAAAAAATTACCCCTGCCGATATGCCAAAAAGTATTAATGATCTTTTGGATCCAAAATGGAAGGGTCATTTATCGTTGACTCGAGGACAGATTCAACCGAACATTGCGTTAGCACTGATGGCAATGGGAAATTCACCGTTTTATATTAATGATTTAATTGTACAAGGCAGCCGTAACGAGGTGATTAAATTAGTTGATAAAAAATCTGAAGCCCAAATTAAGCTCAATCAGCTTTACGCGCAGGTCGGGAGTTTTTGGGATGGTGCTCCGGAATTTCCCGATAATTTGTGGTTAGTAGCAAGCTATGGAATAGAAATTGCCGGATTGCGTGCCAAAGGTGAACTGTGGAATCTGGTAAAATTCAAAGAAGGAAACACGGTATGGATGGATACTATGAATATTCATGGCAGCCTCACTGGAGAAAAGCTCCAGGCGGCTTATACCTTTATTAATTATTTTCTCACGCCAGCGGTACAAAATCGTGTTGTTAATAGTCTATCAATGGTCGCGGTGACGCGTGATGTAAAAAATCCTTTGATTGAAGAAAATCCCAATTTTTTTGATCCCACTAAATTTTGGCCGCCGTATGAACTGCAAGCCGATAACGTCATGAAGTCCATGTCGAACGCAGCTATGCGCGCTAGCGGAATAACTCCTTCTGGCGATAATAATTGACACTCCACGCATCAAAAACGATTTTATTCCAACCTATTTGACACACTAACTTCGGAGAATCCCGCGATGGGATGGGAATCAGTCATTGGGCTTGAAATTCATGCCCAACTTTCTACGAGGAGTAAAATTTTTTCTGGTGCCTCCACCGCCTTCGGAGCGCCGCCCAATGCCCATGCCTGTGCCGTGGATCTTGGCTTGCCTGGCGTGCTGCCGGTACTCAATGCGGAAGCAGTACGCATGGCGGTCAAATTTGGCTTGGCGATCACTGCGACAGTGGCGCGACGTTCCATTTTTGCTCGAAAGAATTATTTCTATCCTGATTTGCCCAAGGGATACCAAATTAGTCAATACGAATTACCCGTGGTGGGTCGTGGCCAGCTCACAATTTTATTGGAAGATGGCAATACCAAGATCGTGGGCGTGACTCGCGCTCATTTGGAGGAAGATGCAGGTAAATCCTTGCATGAAGATTTCCATGGCCTTTCCGGAATTGATCTCAATCGCGCGGGTACACCACTACTTGAAATTGTCTCCGAGCCTGATATGCGTTCGGCGCGGGAAGCAGTGGCGTATATGAAAAAGATTCACGCCCTACTGCGTTATTTGGATATTTGCGACGGCAATATGCAAGAAGGTAGTTTACGTTGTGATGCCAATGTTTCAATACGACGCGAAGGCGAACCACGACTAGGCATTCGCGCTGAAATCAAGAATCTTAATTCTTTCCGTTTTATGGAACGCGCGATTAATTACGAAATTGAGCGCCAAATTGATCTGTTAGAGAAGGGCGGAACCGTTATTCAGGAAACGCGCCTTTATGACCCGGAACGTAATGAAACCCGCTCTTTGCGGACTAAGGAGGAAGCCAACGACTATCGTTATTTTCCTGACCCCGATTTGTTACCGCTGGTCCTAGATGAAAATTTTATCGAGGAAGTGCGCCATACCTTACCGGAATTGCCCGATGAAAAGCGTGAACGATTCATGCGTGACCACGGTCTTTCTGCTTATGATGCTACAGTACTGACCGCAACCCGCGAAATCGCGGATTTTTATGAGGCTACCGAGCGCGCCGCAGGTGGACAAGCAAAACTCGTCGCTAACTGGGTGATGGGTGATCTTTCTGCGGCTGTGAATAAATTTGCCATGGAAGTAACGGCAAGCCCCGTTACGCCGGTAATGCTTGGCGGAATGATCCATCGTATCGCAGATGGAACGATTACTGGCAAAATCGCCAAGGAAATATTTGAGGCCATGTGGGCCGGTGAAGGCGATGCTGATACTATTATTGAGCGTCGTGGATTACGTCAATTGAATGACGACAACGCGCTTGGTACGCTTATTGAACGGGTAATGGCGGATAATCCCGTTCAGGTAACGCAATATCGTGCAGGTAAGGACAAATTGATTGGGTTCTTTGTCGGCCAGGTAATGAAAGTGACTGGCGGCAAGGCAAATCCTGGGCAATTAAATGAATTACTGCGACGTAAGTTGGCGAGGTAAGTTTTATTAACGTTATCGGCAATTAAGCATAGTTCTCGTTGCAAACTTTCCCCCTAGGACTCTCAATCCCTAGAAAGATCTTAGGGGGCAGTTGAAAAATGGCGAAGCTGCTCGCCAAAAGTAATAAATCTTGATCATGTTTCGCTTCAAGATATGCAACGCTGTGCATCACCAGAAATAATTAACGGATTTCCGCTGGATTTTCCTCGGGTTCCTGTTCTTTCCACATATCGCGCACTTCGATGACTTGAGGAAGAATGCTAATAAACAGGGGTACCAAAATTGGATCAAAGTGTGAATCCGCGTTTTCCAGAAGAAAGTCTTTTGCCTTGTCAATTGGCCAGGCCTGTTTGTAGGGTCGTTTAGTAGTCAACGCATCAAAAACATCAGCAATCGCCACAACACGTCCTTCGATTGGAATATTTTCTTTGCTGAGTCCTCGTGGATAACCGGACCCGTCCCATTTTTCATGATGAGTAAGCGCCACAATTCTCGCGGTTTCCAGTAAAACTGAATTTTGTTTTCCAATGATACCCGCGCCAATCGCGGGATGAGTACGCATGATTCGCCACTCTTCTTCCGTCAGTCGTCCCGGCTTCAAAAGAATAGTATCTGGAATCCCAATTTTTCCGATATCATGCATTGGTGCAGCTTGAAAAATAATTTCTATGTGTTTTTCATCCAGCCCAGCGGACAGCGCCAATAATCGTGAATAATGACTCATACGAATTACATGCAGTCCGGTTTCATTGTCCTTATATTCTGCCGCGCGTCCCAAGCGTCGAATAATCTCCAGACGCGTACCTTCCAATTCGATATTTTTCTGATGGATTTCCTCTGTTCGATGGCGAACTTTTTCTTCCAAGATTTCGTTCGCTTGCGCCAATTCGCGTTTGGCTTTCGCTAATTGGAGGTGAGTACGCACTCTTGCCAATACCACCGCTGGGCTGAAAGGTTTAGTGATGTAATCCACTGCGCCTAATTCCAGGCCAAAGGTTTCGTCTTCTGCTTCTTGCCTGGCGGTTACAAAAATTATCGGAATGGCTTTAGTTCTGGCCGTATTTTTTAGACGACGACAAATTTCGTAGCCATCCATTTCCGGCATCATGATATCAAGCAAAATAAGATCGGGCTGTACATCAGGGATATCTTCCAAGGCGGTCTTTCCGTCCAGTGCCACGCTGACATCATAAGTATCTCCCAACGTTTCTAAAAGAATATCAATATTGGTTTCCGTATCGTCCACTACAAAAATTTTTGAGGTCATTTCTGTGAGCATGAAATAATTCTTTATCTGAAGATATTGAGCGGATTTATTGACAAGGATGTGAATACAACAGATTGGCTAATTCTTGTTCAGCTTCTTTGAAGCGGTATTTACGTATTAATTTTATCAAATTCGCTATTTTTGAACGAACAGCAGAGGGTGGTTCTACTGATTCTAATTTTTCGATCAACGCCTGGCAGGCCTTGGGTTGCCGCGCACGTAATGGTTGCAGCAGGGAACGAAGCATGAGGATCAATTCTTCCTCATAAATGACCGGCTTGGGTATGACGTTCTTACAAGAAGCAAAATTTGATGTTATCTGTTTCAACGATTTTAACAAAGGCTGGAGCAGCGTTTCAATTTCATTAATTAACTGTGGAACGGTATCTACGGATTCGGTTAATCCTTTTTCTAAATGATGAGCAGCCTTTTGTAAAGCCTCTGCGCCAATGCTTCCTGCCAATCCCTTGAGGGTATGCGCGAGGCGGATTAAATTTTCAGTTTCTCCCTTAGACCAATACTCCTTCAGTCGATTCGTTACCGTTTCTTGATCGGTCGCAAAATTCCTTAACAAGCGTTCTAGTAAAAGTTGATTGCCGGCGCAATGCCGCAGAGCGATGCCTAGATTAATCCCATGCAAGCTTGTAGAAAAAATTTCTTGATTCTCCGACGAAATAAATTCACTTGTGATGGTTTTCTCGACATCCCCGCGAAATATCCAACGCTGTAACGTTTGAAACAAATGTTGCGGATCAATTGGTTTTGCCACATGATCATTCATTCCTGCGTGTAGACATTTCTCTCGATCACCCACCATGGCATTAGCTGTCATGGCAATGATTGGGACATCAAGCCTAATATCCCGACGAATACGGCGTGTCGCTTCATAGCCGTCCATTACCGGCATTTGAACGTCCATCAAAACTGCATCATAACGACGTGTTTTTAATAGTTCCAACGCTTCCAGGCCATTGTTTGCCACCTCGACCACCACACCAATCAATTTTAGCAGTTCCATCGCCACTTGTTGATTAACAATATTATCTTCAATCAGCAGC
The DNA here is from genome assembly GCA_963575715.1 of Gammaproteobacteria bacterium. Lineage (NCBI taxonomy): Bacteria > Pseudomonadati > Pseudomonadota > Gammaproteobacteria > Gammaproteobacteria bacterium. The sequence goes on from CAUYTW010000277.1 coordinate 13,064, forward strand.
ACATGTTTTCCGGCCAATCCTAAAAAATCCGCCATTATTTCTGCGCTATCCCTTGCGGAATTACTCATGTCTCTCAGTAATGGAGCACCGAACAGTTCTGCTACGGCGTCAAAAAGTTGCGAGGCGGTTACGGGTTTAGAGCAGATTCGGATTTTTGGTATTTTTCCGCAAACCTCCCGCAGATTCATCAATTCTGGTTGAGGGCAAAGAACCAGTGCTGGTAATTCTGGAGAGTTAGATTTTTCCCTCATGCGTTTTAACCAAACTAGCCAATCCTCGCTGGAGTAACTAGTATCAATCACAAGTAAGCTAGATTTATCTAACGATTCTTCTCCGACAGAAATATCAAATGTCAAAGAGGTCAACATTTCCATCAAAATTTGCCGACTACGCAGATTATCCATCGCCAGGTTTACCTTTAACCCGCGTAGTTGTGGCGGTAGTTGGGCATTATTTTGCTCTTCCTGAATGACATCCATGAGTACCGTGAACATAAATTCAGTCCCCTTTCCGACCTGACTGCGGGCCTCAAGCTCTCCTCCCATTAATCTAACTAGGCGTCGACTAATCGCAAGACCTAAGCCAGTACCTCCGTATTGACGGGTAGTGGATGAATCAGCCTGAGTAAATGACTCAAAAAGGTGGTCGATTTGGTCCGGATTAATACCAATTCCGGTATCGCGCACCAGAAAAAATAATTTTGCAGTTTTGACGTGTCGACTGAGCAGCTCCACCCGTAATTCTATTTCGCCCTTCTCTGTAAATTTAACCGCGTTGCCTAGCAAATTTAATAATACTTGCTGTAGTCGCAGCGGATCGCCACGGACCTGCATTGGAACTTTACTTTCTGAAGAACAAAGAAGTTCCAATTTTTTTTCATAAGCCTTGGGTGAGACCAATGCAATCACGGTTTCAATTACTTCATCAAGATGAAATGAAATGACTTCCAATTCAAGACGCCCAGCTTCGATCTTTGAAAAATCCAGGATATCATTGATAATTCTTAGCAATGCCTTAGCGGACAAATGAATTTTTTCCACGTAATCCTTTTGTCGCGGCGATAAATTCGTATTCATGATCAAATGACTCATTCCGATAATGGCATTCATCGGAGTACGAATTTCATGACTCATGTTCGCCAGAAAATCACTTTTGGCGCGATTAGTCGCTTCAGTGTCACGCATGGCCTTTTTGAGTTTTTCCTCTATTTCCTTGCGTTCACTAATATCTTTATGGATTCCTGTCATGCGGTTGACACAACCTGAATTATCTCGTCCCGTAACCTTTCCAGAAGCCAAAATCCATTTCCAGGTACCATTGAGATGGCGTAAACGAAACTCTACCTCATAGGGATATAAAATATCATTATCCAAATGATTTTGGAGTTTTTCCTTTATCAAAACAATATCCTCTGGGTGAATCAGACCGAGCCAGGTGAAACCATTTTCAAGCAGCTCACCCTTTTTGTAACCCAACATAGTAAACCATTCATCGCTGAAGTAAGCCTCGTCGGTTATTGGATTCCAGTCCCAAAAACCAGTATTAGAAGCGGAAAGCGCGATACTTAAGCGAGATTCACTTTCTTTGAGAGCTTGCTGAATTTGGCGGCGTTCCGTAATATCCTGAAATACCGCTACTGAACCTACAATATTTGATTCCTCCTTGAGTGAAACCGCTACTATTGAAATTGGAAAAATTTTGCCTGACTTGTGAATGAAATATTCTTCGTCGGAACGAAACGTTTCTCCAATCCGAGTTTTCAGCCATACCGGACATTCATCAGGCGGTAAAGGTTGTCCAGTGTTTTTTAGAAAATGAACCGTATTATGAAAATTACGTGTCAACATTTCTTCCCGCGACCAGCCCAACAATTTTTCCGCCTCCCGATTAAAAAACGTGCAACATCCCTGTGAATTAAGTGCGTAAACTCCCTCTCCCATGGACTCTGCAAGGCTTTCTAAAAAATTATGATTATTGCGTAATTGTTCTTCGATGCTTTTGCGGTTGGTAATATCTGTACGAATGGCGATATATTGTACCGGCTTTCCATTATAGTCTAGAAAAGGAATTATCGTAGCAGCAACCCAGTAAAATTTTCCATCTTTGGTACGATTACAAATTTCACCTTCCCAGATCTTTCCTGCGGCAATAGTATTCCACATCAATTGAAAAAATTCCCTGGAATGGTAACCTGAATTAACAATACGATGGTCGTTTCCTAAAAGCTCTTCACGGGAATAACCGCTTATTTTGCAAAATTTATCATTTGCATAAAGAATGCAACCATCAGTATTCGTAATACTAACAATAGCATGTTGATCAAGAGCAAATTTTTGTCTCTCTAGCATGACATTAATTTCATGAAGACGATTCTGAGTCTTTAGGTAATCATCTACCAATTGCGCTATGCGGACAGTTAATTGTTCAAGATTAGTATCATCTACATCCCGCACTGATTCTTCATTTCCGGAAATCAACAATAAACGATTTGTGATAATTCGTAATGATTCAAATATTGTATGCTGCCGATTAGCATCAGCGCGCAAACGTTCATTGGATCGAGTCAATTCATCAGAACTCAGACGTAAACTACGATTGCGCAACACCAAATCGCGTTCATTTTGATCATAGCTCTGCGAAATCCTTTCAAATAAAACACCCAAGCCAGACAAAATTTTTTTTGCACCAATGGATACCGTATTTGTTTCTCCAACTATACGTAGTTCATCAAGCAGTTCTAGAAGCTCCTCCTCATTGAGAGCGAATATCCGTTTTATCTGCCTCACTAAAAGCCGATGCATGATTTAATTATTCCTCGGTCAGAAAAGTAATGGTCATGGTTTGATTGTGGAGCTGACAATCCATGGTACTGGAAAAAGGACTAATCTCCCCATAAGAATAAAATCCCGTGATTATTGTCCCCATATCGAAAGTTTCCGCTACTATTTCTACTTCTTCATCAACATTGTCCCCCATAATCAATTTGCGTCCGACGCAACTCACCAGAAGTGCTAAACCGGGACCAGGATTTTTCACCATGTTCCTGGCTGTTTTCGCAGCAGTTTCTGCACCGGTTACTAAGGCATCCGTGGAGGAGTGCATTAAACGTAGATAGCCATCGGGAATAATATCGCCGGCAAGGATTAACCCTCCGACGGCTTCATCAATTCCTAAAATAGTGCGGATTAAGCCAAGACGAGAGTGATCCCTATCCAGCATTTCAAAAGGAAATAATAGACCCGAAGCAGGCAAATCTTTTGCATATTCACCGAGATAATTCTTATAAATATTAAGCGCGGGTTCTCCATCCAGCTCAAGGAGAACGTTTCCCTGGCAATGAGTTATGCGGCGTGCTGGGCCAAAAGGATCCCATCCACCATAGGAACCATGACCGATACGCAGCCCATCCCCATAAAACCCAATTCCCACTAAACCCTCGTCACTTACACCATCATTATCAAGAACCAATGTGCGGAGAAATGCGCTACCATCTCCTGCTAGTCCTCCGCTGATGGGAACGGGAGCATTTACTCCCGCGCTTACTCCTTGAATAACAGCACTACCGTTGACTGTCAGCCCCTTACAGAACAACAATACTCCACGCAATTCAGGAGATTGTAATTGTATGCCTACCTGTTTACCCATCGCCAAAGAATCATCCATCTTCGCAATCCGTGCTTTAGCCTGACGTAGCACGGTGCTGGAAAAATGCACGGCGGTCACCACGCAAGCGCCATCAAAAACCTTGTCTCCGGCAATTTCACCGGCAGTTGTGCATCCTGCCAAATGTGCATTAGGAAAAGAATTTCTTAATGTTTCATGGAAATACCGCGATGTAAAGGCAGCTTTGGCACCAAATACGATAACCAATTGTGGTTCAATTCTGGCCAAATCCAGTAATTCATCCTCTCGCAGGAAACCATCCCTGAACAATTTTTGTGACAGTTTCATGGTGATTTATCCAAAGTTAGTGTACCCTTAAAGGGATTCCTGTCATTTTATTGGACTTTTTTAGGAGTTACGCAGTTGAAAAATAGGAAGTCATTCTGCGCGAAGCGAAACGGAGTCGCAGAATCCATCTACATAGATTCTGCGACTCCGGTCGCTAACGCGACCTCCGCGCAGAATGACAGAAAAAACTCAATCCTGTATAGAGTTACAAATTCAACTGCGTAACTCCTATTTTTATTAAAAGTAGCGAAAAAATTCACCAGATGCCCGCTTTAGCCATGGTGAGGAAAACGGACGGTTTTCAAGCGTCAATAAAAACCGGTCTTTCCCGGCTGTCAGCCTGTAAAGGCGGCTCGGCTTGCGCCAATTATGTTTGCCTCGGCAAAGACTTATGCGCTTTTTGCACCGCACACCTTCGTTGCACATCCAAACGCAACCGCATGATGTACAGCGATAAAAAATCGTTTTTTGATTTTTAATCACCCGAAATTGCGAGAGAAGCCCCGGCATAAATGCCGGTGAGGGATAGCGCACCGCGCAATCCCGTTTTCAATATGTCTGCTATGGACATGTTGCGAATGCGGATATACCTTTGTGTTAAAATTTAGGTACTTTTTAACAGCCAAGGTATGCGGTTGCTTGGGCGTAAAGCTTAAAAAGCCATAAATTACCCCACGGCTAAAGCCGGGGGCTTGAATAAAATAAAACCTAATTTACCAACCTGAGCCACAAAACATCGTGGCTACGTTGTAACGTAGTAAAAGACTCACCTTTGGACGCTTTCTCCTGCCTGTCGGCAGACAGGCAACTCCAAGCTCTGAAAGCGACAGGTGCAGATAACCTTAAGGGTAGGACGAAACGGTTTGTCGCAAGGTTCCAGAAATAAAACTGAAGCTGCGTTGCAACCTTGGCGAGGGGAGCCGGGTCGCAAGACTCGTGTCACCAGGCCCGTAAGGTCTGACAGCCAAGAAAGACCGGCAACTTAAAAAATATTGCTATCCAGGGGGCGGATAAAACCGTCCCTCCTTTCCTCCCCGCACTTAAGGGCGGGGTTTATTGAGGACACTGATGAAAATCGAAACCATTCCGAATCTTCCTGGATTCAATGTGGAAACGGCCTTGATCAGATTGGGAGGAAATCAGCGCCTTTATTTGAGTATTTTAGAAAAATTTTTACAACAACAAAAAGACGCTGTCGAAAAAATCGAACAAGCCTTAATTCGGGGGGAACGTCAAGAAGCCATCCGTTTGACACATACTCTTAAAGGACTGGCTGGCAATATTGGCAATATTCGTTTGCAGGAGGCCAGCGCGAGGATCGAGGCTGATTTGATGGAAACCTCGAAAGAGACAATTTTTTTAGATGAATTAAAAAATATAATGAGTAATGTAATTCTGGAGTTAACGACCGCCCTACCTGATTTGTTACCGACGCCATCATTTGTTGAAAATACCAATTCTCTTCCCCGAAATGATGCCGCGCTGCTAGATTGCTTGCGAAGACTGGAACCACATGTGCAAGCTCGCAAGCCTCGCTCGTGTTTTCCTGTTCTTGAGGAATTACATCGTTTGCAGTGGCCAGATTCACTCAAAAATTCCTTACTGCAAATGGAACAGTTAATTCAAAAATACCATATGAAGGATGCACACAAATTGCTTCAGCAATCATTTCTCCAATTAGACAACAATTATAAAATTTCTAACCCGCAGCAATAATAATTTTTGCGCTAGGAATGTAACCTTCGAGTTTTGAAATATCGCAGTACTGTTTACGGCCTTCCATTAAGAGGTCACGCCCCATGCAATCGTTCATTACTACAGCTGGGAAATTTTCAACGATCAATTTTTTAATTGATTCCGTCCCGAGATCTTCATAAGCCACAACTTCGATGCTTTTGACAAAAGCCGAAAGCATTGCTCCTGCACCACCAACCGCCATAAGATAAACGCCCGTGTATTTTTTCAGAGCTTGTTGAACCTCAGGCCCGCGATTTCCCTTTCCCATGCAGACTTTCATGCCCGCCGCGAGTAATTGTGGCGTAAAGGGATCCATGCGCATCGCTGTAGTTGGTCCTACAGAGCCAATCACACGACCTGGTCGAATTGGGGTTGGACCAACGTAGTAAATTATCTGGCCGCAAATATTAATGGGTAGCGTTCCACCCGCATCCATGGTATCCACCATGCGTTTATGCGCGGCGTCACGGGCGGTATAAATCGTACCTGTGATTAAAACATGATCACCGATGTTAAGTTCGCGGACATCTTGATCAATAATTGGAGGATTGAGTTTTACTGCGAATTCACTAATTCTTTCCACCGCCATGATAAAAACCTCTGAGACCTGAAGCGGTCGGTGCGTTCAGTATAAAAAAGCTTTTTCAACCTTGGTGAAGAGTATCCATAAGTTTCGCTCAGTTCCCGGATTACCAGTTTTAAAAAACGGACTCTCGAATTCCAAAAGTGGCGATTCATCGCCGCAACTATTTGAGGTTACTGGGTTTTCTCGCTATTGTTTATAAACAGGGCAGCACAGGCATGATCACCTAAAGAGTTGCTGCCTTAAAACGGGCGCTGTGGCATTGCATATTAATTGCGACCGGAAGCGAGGCGATATGGGTTGGATGTGTTAATACATTCACAGTCAGGGCAGTATTGACCCCACCAACCGCCTGAGGACCAACGCCCAATGCGTTTACCTTGATACGCATTTCGTCCTCAAGTGCTGCGACCTCGGGGTCAGAATTATGAGTTCCAACGCCACGTGCGATTGCTTTTTTAGCCATGGCCATGGCGTATTCGGAAGTACCGCCAATACCAACCCCGATGACTAACGGCGGACAAGAATTACCTCCAGATTCTTCAACTGTGCGCAGAAGAAATTCAATAATCGGGCCTTTACCGCTCCGTGGAAGAAAATTAGCGAAACGACTCATATTTTCGCAACCAGCTCCTTTAGGGAGAACTTTCAAGCGCAATTCGTCTCCGGGGATAATTTCATAATGGATAATCGCTGGAGTATTATTTTTTGTATTTTGACGAGAGGAAAACGGATGATCGACTATCGAGGCGCGTAAGAAACCTTCGGTGTAACCGTGAGCTACTCCCTGATGAATCGCCTCTTCAAGAGAACCACCAACAATATGCGTGTCCTGACCTAATTCTACAAAAATAACCGCAGTACCCGTATCCTGACAGAGTGGTATCATTTGACTTTCGGCGATTTCAAAATTCTCAATCAACTCGGCAAGAATTTGTTTGGCGAGGGGTCCTTTTTCAGTTTCCCTAGCAAGACGCAAACCCGCCCGCACATCTTCCGGTAATTTATGCGTCGCATCAACGCAGAGTTCGGCGATCTTAACTTTAATGGCATCTACGTGGATTTCACGCATTTTTAATCCTTCCTGCTTTTAATTTAACCGAGTAACGCGAATAGATCATAGGTTATTTTTGCAGAGGAGCGGATCAGCTCAAGTTCTTTTGCATTCACCGGCACTTCATAAATCTTTTCCGCGCCGCCAGTACCCAATTTGATGATGGTGCCACAAAATACATCCCTCATTCCATATTCTCCCTTGAGAAGCACAGCGCAGGGAATTAGTCGTTTCTCGTCGAGGATAATTGCCTCGATCATGGTGACAGTCGCTATGGCAGGGGCAAAAAAAGCAGTTCCCGACTTGTAAAGTTGTAAAATTTCGGCACCGCCCTTCATCGTGCGTTCAATAATTGTGGCAATACGTTCGCTGCTGATTAAGCTGGATATAGGGAGGCCGCCGGCGCAAGCCAAACTGGCAATGGGAACCATGGTCGTATCGGTATGACCGCCCAATACATAAGCATGAACATCACGTTGCGATATTTGCAATTCCATCGCTAAAAAAGTGCGGAATCTTTCGCTATCGAGCATGCCACCCTGCCCTAAAATTCGCTCCCTGGAAAAACCAGTTTCGCGTAAAACAACGTGACACATGACATCCATTGGATTAGAAAATACAATAATCACAGCGTTAGGGGATTGGAGTGCGACATGCCTTGCCATCTCGCCGACAATTTTTGCATTTCCCTTAAGAAGATCTTCTCGCGACATTCCAGTTGTTCTTGGCGCGCCCGAAGTAATCACGACAACATCAGAATCTTTAGTTGCTTCCCAATCAACGGTTGCCGTAATTTGTGATTCAAATCCAGCAAAGGATGCACATTGAGTAATATCCAGTGCTTTACCGTAATGTTGCGCAAACTCTGGAATATCCTTAACTACAATGTCGCAGATATTCTTGGCAGCTAATTGATAAGTCATCATGCCGCCCGTTTGGCCACCGCCAACAATCGTTACCTTCTTTCGTGTACTCATATTCCTGCTCTTACATTTCGCTTGAAGGTTGGGCGGAATAAATTAACACCGCTGATTTGCTTCCCATGCCTATTGAAATAAAAATTGGTGGGAACCAAACGGCTCCATGCAATCGTGAAAAATTACGAGAATGAATCACCACCGGTATATAAAAACTTCTACTGAGGCTCATCAAACAGTTACCGCTGTAGATCACACTCCACAAACCCCTCGATCTCGAATGGTCGAGGGGGTGATTGACAATGATATTTAGGTTATATCTCGCCTTTAAGTTGAGCCAAAATTCCGGGATTTTCCAAAGTGGAAGTATCCTGAGTAATATTTTGACCAGCGGCAATTGAACGTAACAGACGCCGCATGATTTTGCCCGAGCGGGTTTTGGGCAAATTATCGGCGTAACGAATGTCATCCGGCTTGGCGATGGGGCCAATCTGCTCGGCCACCCAATCACGCAGTTCTCTAGTCAGCACTGGATCAATGCCTCCTGGAGGACGTTCACCACGCAGCACCACATAGGCGAAGATAGCCTCACCTTTGAGCGAATCAGGACGCCCCACCACGGCAGCTTCAGCAACTCGCGGGTGAGCGACGAGCGCAGATTCGACCTCCATGGTTCCTAAACGGTGACCAGAAACATTGAGCACATCATCAATACGACCCATGATCCAGAAGTATCCGTCCTTGTCCCGGCGCGCGCTGTCACCAGCTAGGTAATAACGATTGTTGAATTTGCTCCAGTAGGTGCGAACATAGCGATCATTGTCGCCCCAAATGGTCCGTAGCATTCCCGGCCAGGGTTTTTTGATAACTAGATAACCGCCAGCATCTGGGGTGGTAATGGAATCACCGGCCTCATCGACCACGTCAGCAGCGATGCCTGGTAGGGGAATCGTGCAGGAACCTGGCTTAAGCGCCACTGCGCCAGGTGTTGGAGAAATCATGTGACCACCGGTTTCCGTTTGCCACCAAGTATCAACAATGGGACAGTGCTCACGACCAATGATGGTGTAATACCACATCCAGGCCTCGGGATTTATGGGTTCGCCCACTGTTCCAAGTAAACGTAAACGCGAAAGGTCATAATGGGTCGGGAAAGCGTCGCCAAACTTCATCAGCGCGCGAATGGCGGTGGGCGCGGTGTAGAAGATGCTGACACGATGGCGTTGCACGTTGGCCCAAAAACGACCTGGATCGGGGATCGTAGGTACGCCTTCATACATCACCTGGGTTGCGCCACAAGCAAGAGGACCATAGGCGATGTAGGTGTGACCCGTTACCCAGCCCACGTCGGCGGTACACCAGAAAACATCGTCGTCCCGCAGGTCGAATACCCACTTCATCGTCATGATTGACTGAAGTAAATAACCAGCGCTCGAATGCTGAACTCCTTTGGGTTTTCCTGTAGAGCCGGAAGTATAAAGCAGGAATAACGGATGCTCGGCATTGATCCAAACAGGATCGCAAATGTCAGAAACCCCGGCACAAGCATCATGCCACCACACATCACGGCCTTCGCGCATTGAAGGCTGAAGATCGCAACGGTTATAAACAATGACACCTTCGATGGTTGGGCAACCTCCGGCAAGGGCCTTGTCCACTGCGGGTTTAAGAGGTATCGGCTTGCCACCACGATTGCCTCCATCAGCGGTGATCACTAGCTTGGCACCGGCATCCTCAATGCGATCCTTGAGGGATTCGGCTGAAAAGCCACCAAAGACCACAGAGTGGATGGCACCAATTCGGGCGCACGCCTGCATGGCGATTACCGCTTCCGGAATCATCGGCATGTAGATGACGACCCGATCACCCATGCCGATTCCCTGGGCCTTAAGGGCATTAGCGAAACGAGATACCTCACGGTGGAGATCACGGTAAGTCAGGGTACGGGTATCGCCCTTTTCGCCTTCAAAAAGAATTGCCGGACGCTCTGCATAACGCTCTAGATGGCGATCAATACAGTTAAAAGATACATTCATCTCGCCATCGGCAAACCATTTGAAAAAGGGCGCATGCGAGTCATCCAATACCACACTAAATGGTTTATGCCAGGCAATTTCCCGTGTTGCCAAATCGCCCCAAAAACCAGCATGGTCCGCAGCAGCTTGCGCATGTAAATCTTCTAGTGCTGCGCGGCTGCCAATATATGCCTGAGAGGAAAATTCCGCTGTTGGTGGGAATAAACGATCCTCAACTAAAGTCGACTGAATGTTTTCACTCATCCAAATTCGGCGCGGAAACCCCTGGCTGTATCCATGGGGAGAAAGCGCCGTCCTCCTGTTTTTTGACTTTGAGATTAAATTAAATTATTGGAGTCCGCCATTAATGCTTAATCGGTCATCATGCACATCTTACGCATTGCTGGGTGGTTCGCGATTCATCGGACGCCAGCATGTCGGCTGCGATATCACAACCTGGGCTTGGGGTTTCCGCCCTCCACATGCATGACTTTCGGGCCTCCCGGAGGAAGCATCCCAGGGTGAGTCTTTATACTTCGTTGCAACGTAGTCCGATTTCTCGAACTAAAGCTCGTCAACCTCGTGCTCAGTTTCACAAACCCCGCCCTTTAGCGCGGGGTGATTGACCCTGTTCAGCCAGCCCACGGTGACCTTTACGCAGCACTTGACTATTGTAACGCCCTACGGGCGATGCACTATCTCTCCATGGCATAAATATCAGGATCTCTCGCACCATTTTGGTGATTGACAAAATCAATAACTAGACGTTATCGAAATCCCTTGGTTAAAAATGAACCTTAATTGCTGGTTTTCATCCAGCATTTCCGGCGCGGAAACACCTGGCTTGAGCCATGGGGAGGAAGCGCCGTCCTCCTGTTAGTTGACTTTGATTTTGAAGTAGAAGTTGCCGGTCTTTCCCGGCTGCCACCGCCTAATTAAAGACGGAATGCCCGTAAGGGCCTAGTGACGGACGGATTTTTAATTCCGTCGCCCCCCTCGCCAATGTTGCAACGCAGCTTGGATTCGATACTTTGAATCTTGCGACAAACCGTTTCGCTCTTACCCCTGAGATTGTCTGCATCTGCCACTTTCAGAGCCTAGAGTTGAGGAAGCGCCCTAGGGTGAGTCTTTTACTTCGTTGCAACGGCGTCCTTTTTCTCGGACGTAGGCTGGTAAACCAGGCTTTATTCAATTAAAGCCCCCGCATTTATGCGTGGGGTGATTTACTTAAGAGATTTCCGATAACGCCTATTTTTCAACCTGGTTTAATGCACACAATTTTTATTGGAACGGCCACATGCCTCGATCATACCACTCGTTACCGAGCACGGCACCCGCGACAACGCCAAGAATGGTAAATACGGTGCCGTCAAGCACCATATCCGTAACACTGCCACCAACGATCGCACCGCCGACAATTGCCGCCGCCTGTCCCAAGGTCATGTGTTTGATATCATTACTCGTAAGAGCAACCTTCTGAAAACCTTCACCAGGCGTTGCAGCAGTCGCGGGTAGCGAGACTACACCCAGCATCAATACCAAGGTCGAAATGAGTATTTTTAACATATTACGCATGTCACTGCCTCCGTTAGATTATAAAATTGGATATACCCATCCGTCATTTATGGTAATGGCGGAATAATCGGGCATGGATACTCTAACATAACCATTCACTTAGTCGAAGTAATTGTTAGTAGCGCGAGCGAACGATTCGTAAAATCTTGGCAGACGCAATCCTTTTTCCCGAATACCTTTTCCTCTCATAAAGAGAATGAATTGTCTGGTCCAGGTAATGGGAATCGCCTTGGGAAACGTTCCTTGTTCTACGATTTCCAACAACATCCTCGCGGCTACCTCACCCTGCTCGAAGGGTGAAGCGGCAATTGCTAGGTATCCCCCATCCGTGACGAAAAAGCCATTGGTGCCAATTATCGGAACAGGGCTATGTGTTACTGTCCATTGCACCACTTCCTGTGGAGACACTAACGTAGAATCTGTTGCCGAGCGCGTTAGTGCGCGGTAATCAGTGGTAAGAATAAAATCAGCGCGTGCTGCTGCTCCCTCAACGATTGCCTGCCATTCTGGGAAAGTTTCTACCAAACGTGATTCTACCAAGCGGAGCGGATGCCAGTCGAAAATACGAATAAAAACCTCGTCACTACGCACCGCTTCCGATTTGTCACCTAGATTGAGGATGCGCGCCATTTTCGGCATCAAGGTGGAACCCTCCTCAATACGATTCGTTGGTGTGATTACGGGCAAATCAGGTACCGAGGGATTCATTGTTTCTTGTCTAATCTCCGCTACTTTCAAAATATTGTTTTCCGCTGGATAGCTCGCCAAGCGGATGGGACTCCATTCAAGGGTGCGAACCACGATGCTCTCATCGCGCGCTTCTAGTGCCTCGCGGACCATCGCCTGCCAGTGGGGGAAAAGTTTTAGACAAGGAACCTCCCATAAACAAAATAGATTTTTATTGTCAGCGCCCGGGTAGCGGGGAATCTCGCTTTGCACGACTTTCGGACGTTCGCGCTTCACGCTGGACTCAGCTCGCGTTCTTCCTGAAACCGCGCTTACGTCGGCTTGACCAATGCCAAGGTTAAGAAAGACTTCCTTTACTGCCTGCAATTCCTTACGTTCCAGGATACCGGTAACATTCGTTGCCTGGTCATAGCCATAGTTTGTCAAATTTTTGCTCACCCCAGCGAAGACGATGCGCAACCGCGAATCGTCAACGTAATATTTCATGACATATTCCTGGGCGTCATCATCAACCGCTAATACTACGTCTGGTTGCCATTGTTCAATCAATCGCCGTGCGGCGCGTCCGATAGTTTCCGGGTATTCCGGCCAGGTATGACGCTCAGTATCCATATAGAACCAGCGTATCGCGTAATCCGACTTGTTACCTAAAATTCGCTGAATGCCGATATCGACATCTCGTGTCCAGGAATAATCACGACTGTGGCTCTGAAGGATTAATAATCGTGGCTTATAAAAATTAAAATAAATAACCATTATCACCGTGGCCATAAAAAAAATAATGATCAAGGTAGGTACCGATAGCAATCGTTTCATAGCAATCCCAACAGCCCCCAGTAAGGAATCGAGATGTATAAGGCCACCAGTTTAATTAAATTGGAAAATGCGTTAAAACGCAAAAAAATTTTTTCGTTGGTGACACCAATCATTTCTTGTAACTGGGGATAGTAAGGACATTGATGCGGAAAAAACCACATCTCTCCGAGAATTAGAATGAAAAAACCTATTAACCAGGGATTAACCCCAGCGTTATTTGCAATTGGCACTAGCACAATCATCATGATCAAGATAGTAGCGATGCTCGGGAGCATAATTCTTATTAAAAATATCAACAGGACAAGAGCCAGTAAAAATAGGCTAAAATTATTGCGCATGATCTCTCCTATCCATGGTAAACTTTGCGTCAGAATTGTATCCAATCGCAAGTAATGGAAAGTAGTGGTAATACTCATCATGGCGCTTAATTGCATCAAAAAAGCCCAGTCAATTTCCTTACGAAATTCATTTTTACCGAGTATTCCAAACGCTAATAAACCATAAAAGACTGCGAGCGCCATCCAGGCTGATTGAATTTTATGTAGAAAAGAAGTCAGCATCGCAAGGGTGAACAAAAATATACCTAACAACGCCGCCCATTCGTGGTGGTGTAAATTTCCCAGTAATGAAAGTTGTGCGGCAATACGTTCCTTGGGCAGATTGGAATATTCATTGGCGCGAAACATAAAAGCCGTCAATAATAAATGCGAGAGTACCATGATGATACCTACCGCAGCCGCCGCGCATGTCCACCGAAGCCAATCAAATTGATCCTGAATTTGTTCTGGCAACCAACCAAGAACGACAAAATTAAACAATTGACCACTCAAAAACACGGAAGAAAGTAAATTCACCCCGGTAAACGCCGAAACAATTAATGCTGTGGCCACTGGTCCTTTGGGAAGGCAACGTGAAATTTCCATGATATCGCGTGTCAGCGGGGTAATCAGGGTAACGCGGGCATTTGTGGATGGCACTAAAGGAGTGAGCAGAAAGCCAGTAAGCAATAATCCGGTATTATGCCAGAATGGCCGGTCGGGAAGTTTGAGCATGAGTAAAAGCAATAGACGATAACTTAGCCCAGATGTGACCATTACTGTACCGAGGCCAAGCATGCTCAAAGCTAGCACAAATCCTTCTGATGCCAAGCCCGCCAAACTAATGTTGATTGGCACTAATCCCATTGCAAGCGTTGTCAATAAAGCAAAAATTCCCGGAACATACTCGTCAGTGAAATTGAAAATCCACATTATCAGAGTAGCCATGAGAATTGCAATGAAATAGATTGCATTGCGCGGTAATTCCGTCCAGCCGGTACCAATAAACAGTACAATGGCCGGAAAAATAATGGCAAGCGACCAACCAATAATGCTTAACCAAGTATTAACGGGTAATTTTGTCGCTGAATTTTCATCTTTTTTGATATCGCCATGAATCAACCCTCCCCCCAGAGATTCCATTAGGGAAATATAAAATTCTCCTTTCAATCCTTGATTCGTGGTCAATAATACGCGCAAACCAGCACGAGAAATGGCCAACACCCGTACCGGTGTGGATGCCACTGCGTCACTGAAATAATATGGCACATCGGTCGCCGCTTCCTGGCCTACCCACTTCTCGGGTGGGCTAAGACGATGACCAGAACGTCCAACCAGTTCAACCGTGCCTTCCAGCACTAAATATAATTCACGCGCTGGATTTCCTGCACGATAGAGGATTGCACCAGAATCCAGGAAACGTTCAACGGCATAAGGCAACATTCGAGCCAATGCCTGATAAGATGCTTGACCAAGAATTCGATCTCCCCTTAAACGTTCCACGATATCCGTGAAATTTTTACTACCGTTAGTAGCAAGATTGACGGTCATGGTTATAGCGCTCCCGGCGCGTGAAATCGATAAAAGCGTCAAGATATTTATTCAGTGCGTCAGCAGTATTGAATCCTGACAACTTGACAATGCCTGATGGGAGGAAAAAAATTGCAGCGTATCTATGAAAATAAGTCCCGATCATCGATTGATTTCTACTAATCTGCGCGTTGGTTAGGGGACGCTCACTAAATAGCATAGCGAACGGATT
>CAUYTW010000278.1 GCA_963575715.1 Gammaproteobacteria bacterium
CGGAAATCAATTGAATATGTCATGGATTTAATCACTTTATAATGGCTTTGCTATACTGGATGGGTTCCTGAATCGGATGGAAGATCCACGCCGAGTACCCGACGTGCTTGCGATTTTGTTGAAGCGTTATTATGACAGTCAATTCCAAAATACAGCCCATCCAAGTTTGCAACGGATAGCTCTGGAAACCTGGGGCAGTCCCAACCTCGGGCGTAATATTAGGTGGGGCTATGCCGAGGATTTTGTACGCCAGATGGTGCTACGTTGGTTGAGCCGCGAGGATATTCAGGATTTCTTCCGTTTGCTGCTTCAGGATAAAGTCGGTGATGAACGGCGATTAAATTTTTGGATGCGTTACGCCGACGCTATTCAAGAAACTCATATAGCGTTGGGTAAACGTGCCCTGGGCGATGATTCTGATTATGTGGAAATGCGCCAACGTAAATCAGGCCGAGTAAGTATTTTGGATGGCAGCAATTCAGAAAACAATGCATTTATTATGAATTTCGGGAAGTATATAGTTGTGGAATTTGGGGGAAAAGGAAATGCCTGTTATATTTATGTCGTTAGCGACTTTCAAATGCCGGAACACTCCCGGCTTAGATATGGGTTAATACCTGAAAATAAAATTCCTATCCGTAACATAAAAGACAGATCAAAAGCGAAGAATTGGCTATCCCATGGTAGTAGCAATTGGGAGGAAACTTTTGAGCGAGTATTAGCACAGTTAGCAATCTATCCTGCTATCCAAAGCAATCGGTACGCACGTTTTTCACGATGACTATTTTCGACACTCTATTCGGTCGCAAAACCCAACTTGTCCGAACCTACCGGAATCAAGATATCGTCTTCACGGCAGCGAGTGGTAAGGCAAACATAAACGCTGCCCGTGAATGGTTGACCCAAGCGTCATTATTCTCCGAGGAGGCGTGCATACGCTATCTCGATCAATTGGTACAAGAAGAATTGGCGGCAACGAGTGAGACAGGAGAAGTTTTCGTCCATTGGACGGATTATTACGATCTGGAAGGAAACCAGGAACATGCCTCGAACCTACTATAGCTAAAGAGCTATAAAATGATATAATATAAAATATTAAGGAGTATCAACAT
>CAUYTW010000279.1 GCA_963575715.1 Gammaproteobacteria bacterium
AAATTGATTTTGGTTTAGTAGTGTAGTGTATCGCCTACCCCAGGTAATACTAGCTGGGGTATGCGAAGATCTAAATCACATGTCACACGATGGTGTGGTGCAACGCGTCCCCCAGGTAGTACTGCGTACTAGGGGGTGATGCACCATGTGGGGCGATACCGAACGGGCAGTATTTAAGCAGGCGGTCTGCAGCAGCAAAACGCTACCGCGTTAGTTGCCTCGCTTTTTGTTATAATGAGTTTTCAAAGTACGCAGGGTTCTTCCCAGCGACGCAGGTACGATTCTCGTTCGCGTTCTAGGTCTCGAGGTCCCGGTGCTCGGTCCCCTTCGATGGCTGTTGCGAAGTTTGGCTCCACAAACTCCGTTATGTCGCAAGGTGGTGTGCCAGGTGGCGGTGTTGTCAGGTTGATCAAATCTATCCCTTCCGTTGAGGTCAAGTCTGCCCTCAATGCGATTACCGTCGTTGGAACGGCGGGTAATTTCGTTCAGTTCGACAATGGCGACCTGCTCTCAAGTATCGTGCAAGGCACTGAACCTTACCAAAGAATTGGGCGTAAGATTAGGGTGATTGGTCTCATTGTGCGCATGGATTTTGCTGTACCTCCAGGTCCATGGACCTTCGACTTGGTGCGTGACAAGCAGTGTAACGGTGTGACTGCGCCTCCAACACTTGTGTACTCTGATCCGACCAAATGGTCGACTCCTCCGAATAACCTCTACGAAGAACGGTTTCAATTCATGAAACGATCGGAGAACCTCAATTTCGCACTGGAGCCCTTCGGTGCCTCAGGTAATTTCAGTACTGTTGCCATTTCTTATCAGAAAAAGTGCAACTTTGTCGTTGAGTACGCGGCTTCCACTGGGGCAACATCAGACTTAGTCTCCGACAATCTGCTGTTTTTTGGTTGCAATGGCAACGCATCAGGGCCAATCTCCCCTGTTAACAAAGGGTTCATCAGGGTCCTGTATGTTGACGCTTAGGCAGCGGGCCCAATGACTATGGGTTTTTTACCGTACCGGTTTTCCCAATAAATTGAAAAATTGATTTTGGTTTAGTAGTGTAGTGTATCGCCTACCCCAGGTAATACTAGCT
>CAUYTW010000280.1 GCA_963575715.1 Gammaproteobacteria bacterium
GGCGTTTTTGTAGGCGATAGGGCATAACGATTGGCGGTGTGTCGGTGACGGGTGCAGGTGAGCGGTTGGCGGCGTGAATGCGTTCGTGATGCCGGTGAGCGGTGGGCGGTTTGTTTGTTGGTGATTCTGGCGATTCTGGTAGCCGCTGGCGGCGCGTGAATGCTACCCGCTACGGTTGGCTACCCAGGAAGCGAAAAAAGCCTTGCAGGGCGTTTTTGTAGGCGATAGGGCATAACGATTGGCGGTGTGTCGGTGACGGGTGCAGGTGAGCGGTTGGCGGCGTGAATGCGTTCGTGATGCCGGTGAGCGGTGGGCGGTTTGTTTGTTGGTGATTCTGGCGATTCTGGTAGCCGCTGGCGGCGCGTGAATGCTACCCGCTACGGTTGGCTACCCAGGAAGCGAAAAAAGCCTTGCAGGGCGTTTTTGTAGGCGATAGGGCATAACGATTGGCGGTGTGTCGGTGACGGGTGCAGGTGAGCGGTTGGCGGCGTGAATGCGTTCGTGATGCCGGTGAGCGGTGGGCGGTTTGTTTGTTGGTGATTCTGGCGATTCTGGTAGCCGCTGGCGGCGCGTGAATGCTACCCGCTACGGTTGGCTACCCAGGAAGCGAAAAAAGCCTTGCAGGGCGTTTTTGTAGGCGATAGGGCATAACGATTGGCGGTGTGTCGGTGACGGGTGCAGGTGAGCGGTTGGCGGCGTGAATGCGTTCGTGATGCCGGTGAGCGGTGGGCGGTTTGTTTGTTGGTGATTCTGGCGATTCTGGTAGCCGCTGGCGGCGCGTGAATGCTACCCGCTACGGTTGGCTACCCAGGAAGCGAAAAAAGCCTTGCAGGGCGTTTTTGTAGGCGATAGGGCATAACGATTGGCGGTGTGTCGGTGACGGGTGCAGGTGAGCGGTTGGCGGCGTGAATGCGTTCGTGATGCCGGTGAGCGGTGGGCGGTTTGTTTGTTGGTGATTCTGGCGATTCTGGTAGCCGCTGGCGGCGCGTGAATGCTACCCGCTACGGTTGGCTACCCAGGAAGCGAAAAAAGCCTTGCAGGGCGTTTTTGTAGGCGATAGGGCATAACGATTGGCGGTGTGTCGGTGACGGG
>CAUYTW010000281.1 GCA_963575715.1 Gammaproteobacteria bacterium
ATTCCGAGTACGCAATTTTTTCCGAGGACATAAAACGAGCAGAAATGGAGCGCATTATTGAGCACAATGACAATATTGCGTCTCATGTGGAGAAATGGCAATCTGATGCGTGGATATTGGAACGACGCTGGTACAAACACTATGGCTCTAATGCTCCCTTAATGGAGTTAAACAGAGAACTTGCTCAACTTAAAGATGGATTACAAAATGAAAAAAGAAATAACCAAGAAGATAGTAAAAAAGATGATTAAAGGCTCTGAAGCTAAAGACGTGAAGCTTGATAAAAAGATGATGGGCAACGCTGTGCTTAAGGCTAAAATGAAGAAGAAGGACTGCAAATAATACTAAGGAGTTAAACATGGGCGCTAAATACGGGTCACCTAAACCTGATGGTTACCAATCTACACGCAATGGCATTTGCCGCGAACGCGAACAGAAACAACAAATTCGAACATGCGAAAACACGTGCGCTCTTCGTAACCTCCCCACTCAAAGCAAAGAAAACTACGGCAAAAAAACACGATTGGGCTGAAACAAAGCTACAAATAGACTTGAGCGGCGACGGTAAAATAGGAACAGTTAAATGAAGACCCCAGCATGGCAGCGTAAAGAAGGAAAGAATCCTGAAGGCGGTTTGAATGCGAAGGGAAGGGCTTCAGCTAAAGCTCAGGGAATGAATTTAAAACCCCCTGTTAGCGCAGCAGAAGCCAAGAAGTCACCAAAATCTGCGGCACGCAGAAAAAGCTTTTGCGCCAGAATGTCTGGGAACCCAGGAGCCATGAAAGATGAGAGCGGCAAACCTACGCGTAAAGCTTTAGCTCTTAAAAAATGGGATTGCAATAAATAAAAAGGATTAACCATGGCTGATAAGAAAGGGATAGCCAAAGCAATTAATAAGCCTAATGCATTGAATAAGAAAGTTCTAGGGAAGAACAAATGAAAGCCATGGAAAATAAATGGGTCGTCAAAGAGCGCAAGAAGAAAGAGGCTGATAAGGTCGAGCCGTCTAGTACGCCCAAGTCATGCCACCTTAATGTTTCGTTAGCTACCCGTTCTCGTACATTGAGAGGGGTGCGAAAATAAATGTT
>CAUYTW010000282.1 GCA_963575715.1 Gammaproteobacteria bacterium
TCAATCCGGCGGGCATCATTTTTGGAGAACACGCGGCGGTCGATGTTCCTGCGGCATTTCATGTCAGCACCGCCCAGGAATTGCGTTTTGCCGATGGCGTTCGTTTCAGTGCGGCCATGCCGGCGGGCAGCAGTTTTACCTCCGCTCCGCCCGAGGCTTTTGGATTTCTGGCGCCAGGTGGCACGCTTCAATTAAACAAAAGCAAATTGACACTAAAGGAAGGAACGGCAGTAACCCTGGCGGGTGGATCAGTAACTTCAGATGGCGCGACGCTAAAAGTTCCGCGTGGAAGTCTGCGGATTTATGGCCAGGGCGATACGGTGGGCGTGATACCAATTAATGGTGATTTGCCAGCGGGAAACGGGATGGTGACAATTAAAGGTGGCGGACTTTCTGGACATAAACAAATCATTGACGATGTCGGCAGCCTGGACACCAGCGGCGATGGCGCAGGAAATATTGGAATAAGCGGTGGTGTCGTGAATGTTACTGACAGTGCGACCGTCTATAACTACAATACCGGCGAAAAAGACGCCGAAGGAAAAACCCGTATTGATGCCAATTCATTATTGGTTGATAACGCTTCCATGAAGAGTAGAGCCTATTCTTCAGGAAAAGCTAGTGATACCACGGTCAGTGTCAATAACGATATGTGGGTAAAAAATAATGGTGGGGTAGGAAGTACTTCCTATAATTCAAATTCCACGGGAAAGGCTGGTAACGTTCAGATTATTGGTGGCAATTTGTATGTAGTGGGAGGTGGATTCATAAATAGCAATACCTTTGGGCGAGGAGACGCAGGCATCGTCACCGTCACGGCTGGGAGCCTCATCATCGATAGCAAAGGCATCATCACCTCTAGTGCTGGCAAAGGCTCGACGGGCAAGGCGGGCGGCGTGGTGGTCAACGTGGGCGGCAAGATGCAAGTCCTGAATGAAAGTTATGTATCAAGCGACACCTTTGCATCAGGAGACGCAGGCATCGTCACTATGACGGCCGGGAGCCTCATCATCGATAGCAAGGGCAGCATCACCTCTAGTGCTTACAAAGGCTCGACGGGCAAGGCGGGCGGCGTGGTGGTTC
>CAUYTW010000283.1 GCA_963575715.1 Gammaproteobacteria bacterium
AGAACCTGACAGGCATCCCAAGAACTTCAATCGTGGCTGCTTGCAAGAAGAGGGTAAATCAGGCAAATTCATGGGTCTAGCAGTATCACCCAAGGAAGAATATAAAGCGAAGCCTTCTGAGAGGTCTAAGGCTATCAATTTTGATGACCAAGACCTGCCTTTTTGAGTTAATATAAACCCGAGGGGAACGCTGTGCAAAGACTTTTCAAGCTAGCGGACGAGCAGTTAGTACCCTCACCAATAGGAGTGAATAATGAGTACATTTTTTGATAACATGAATGAGACAGTCAATAGATTCTTTGGTACGCCAGCGTTTAAACTGGTTAGAAAACAAGACCCTACAACAAGCCATCAGGCGGCTCAAGCAGTTGATACCACCAAGCTAGAGACAATGGTCTACGAGGCCATTAAAGGCTTTCCAGAGGGGTGTATTTCAGACGACATCCTTGGTATGTTCCCAAACTACCCATATTCCTCAATAACAGCAAGGTATCGTGCTTTGTTAGACAAGGGATTTATTGAAGTATCAGGCGTCAAACGTGGCAAATTTGGCAGAAATCAACGAATTATGAAAGCTGTCAAATGATTGAAAAACCCCCATATTCCAAGATTAGTTACCCCTCTGTTCCAAACAAGGATTTCGTATGGTCTTCAGGGTCTGATGTTCAAGCGATCTGGAGAAAGTTTGGATGGAGGCCACCCTCAGAAAAGATGTTGCCACCACCACCTGAGAAGTATCAAGAACCCCTTAGACGAGTGCGTTAAACAAAGCCACTTCTGCTTTTCTACGCTTTACCAATCCAGCCACTTCTTTACCACCTGCCTTAGTCCATGACATAAAGGCTTGCGCTGCGCCTTCCCAATCCTCACGATTAACCTTCATGCGGATTGTGGAACGCTGGTAATTCCCTAACCCTGCGTTGTACGCAAAAGATACAACAGAGTCGAATTTGCTTTGATGGTTAACAAGATTAGGAGAAAGTCGAAGAACACCACGTTAAAAAGTATTGATGTCAACCTTGAACAAATCGACCAGTTCATCTTTAGACCAAACACGATTGTC
>CAUYTW010000284.1 GCA_963575715.1 Gammaproteobacteria bacterium
AAATAAACAAGGAACTCTATCTACTTGTTATGCTAGTAATACTTTTTCTAATATTCAAAATAATAATTTCTTAGATACAATTGTAAACGGTTTGACATATCAAGGGGGATACTCGGGGGATGAAAAGTTACCCGATGACCAACCAATAGGAACAAAACTAGCCGCTGATTATGTTACTCCAGAACCGGTTTTTTATTGGGATTCGTCTTTAGCGGGAGATGCGGACGCTCTAGCAGATGGAGTAGGATATAGAATTACAGTCAGACAACAAACTTCTACCTATGCCCCAAAAAATTTCTATTATTATGAAGAAATTGGAATAGGTAAAACAGAAGGGCAAAAGGCTTCTTTTGATCTAACGATGGCTAAAAATAAAGCCATTCCCGGCGGGCCATTTAGAAAATATGATTTAGTCGTAGATTCTTATAATGCAGAAGGATATAGTTCCGCTGGTGGAAATGTTAGCCGCGCTAATAACGACTTTTTTACAGTCAATAATCCAACTTTAAATGTCTCAGGTCAAATTGACGCTGATTATACTAATGCAGGCGGCTATGATATTATTGCGGTTGATAATCCTGCGATAACTGGGGCTTCATGGAGTACTGGACAAGGTGATTTCTCAGCCGTACCTTATTTATCTTATTCTAATACTGTTCAATCAATAAATATCAAATTATCTGGCAAAAGAGTTTATAATGATTTTGAGGGTATATTAGTATTTTATAATCCAACTAGATTTTTTACAACTGGAGATATTTATAATACAGAACAAAGTTGGCCGCTTGGTGGCGAACAAAATCCATTAAGTGGTTATGTTGATATTCCCGTTACTACTGATCCAGAACCAAAACCAACCACAATTTATGAGTGGCCGAGAACCTATAGTTCAGATTTCTTTCTACCCTCTAAAGTTGGAAATACGGTTATAGAGAGTGGTTGGTTTAGATATATAGTTTATGACTCTTTTGATTTGGCGTATAAAGATACTGACGAAAATTGGAAAGGTTTTCTATTAACCGGGTTAGATTATAGAAGGGTTTCGTCTGGAATTT
>CAUYTW010000285.1 GCA_963575715.1 Gammaproteobacteria bacterium
CTACTTTGTGATGCGAATTTCAAAAAACTCGACTCCTTACGTCGAGTTCACGTTATTTAGCGCGGCTGAACTGCCGCACTCAAAGTCGTCAATCCAATTTCAAAAATCTTACGATAAAAATCGGAACAATTCCTGGCAGGAATCTTTATGCCTGCAAGGATATCGACTTGTGATTCCGTTGGACGAAAAGCAACAACTTTTTTGCCGTAGTGGCGGGATTTCTTTTTGCGCATAAATTTTCTCCTTAAGAAAGTATATGTAAACACGGGAGAATTTTTTGTCAACACTTTTTTAGGAAAAATTAAAAAAAAATGTTCGTTGCTTATATCTTTAGTGGGTAGGCCCATGGGCCACCCTATCCTGCAATCTCAGCGGCTGCACGAATAGCCACTTTCTCGCTTTTCATTGCATCCACCAGCTCGGCTGACCCTTGGTCAAGGACATTTTTAGCACGCTGAATAGTTCTAACACCGACCCCCGCTATTTCGGCTGCTTGCAAACGAGGGTTTCTTCACCATTATTGTTTTTCTTTGTTTCCGGGATAGAGAATGATTCTCCAATTTCAGCAGCCAATTTTCGCGCGGCCTGTCCCTGACTGAGGTTATTCAGGTAGGCGTATAGCGAGATGGAATCTTTTCCGTGATGGCCGGTGGCAAAGTCAGCCCATTTTCCGGTATCAAGATTGATGCTGAAACTTCCTGGCTTCGCGTCGTCTCTTTTGGGATTGGCACCAGGTATTCGCGGCCTTCCTTTTTCCCACCAGGAAGCCACAGGGAAAGCAATGAGGAGAATTGGGATAATGCGCGATGATTGATTGCGCTGAAGTCGATATTCGAGGGAGAGTTGTTCATGTTACTGGCTCCGAATTAGATAGTTGGAACCAGTCGAAAAACGAGGAGCGTTGGCAACGCATGTTTCACCGCGCCGTGATTGGCGGTAAAATATGCGCTACCGGTGTCTGTCGCTATATCCGACTGGACTTAATCGAGAGTTCCTTGCTGGGAACTCTCGAACGGGTAATCTTAATCGATATTACCTCGCTACGTTGCGAGG
>CAUYTW010000286.1 GCA_963575715.1 Gammaproteobacteria bacterium
TAACATCCACCACCGCCTCTCCAGCGATGCTCCCCCCTTTTTGAATCAATGCTTCCACTTCCACTTCCCGTGAATCCATCTTTTGGGGTTTACGAGTGATTGCCATGTCATACCTCCGATGACAGTCTGGATATATTCTTGATATCAAAAATATATTCAAATAATGCCAACATCTCCTCGATGGCCTTCACGTCCGGTGATTTGAGTTCGGTTACGGCAAGACCCTGAGCCGCAGCATTACTGAATGCCTTGCGCGTGCCTAATGGGGTGTTGATAAAGGTTAGCGCCCCGGTTTCTCGGATGACATTAGCCGCGTCGGCGTTATCCTGACCACGATGGTCGGCGCGATTGAGGAAGGCGCAGACTTTCATCATCGGATTGGCTGCCCGCATTTCCACCACCAGACTTGAGACCTTCTCCAAGGTCCACACATCGAAGGAACGCGGCACGAAGGGAATCAGCAACAGGTCGGCGACGGTCATGGCGGCGCGCTGGCTGGTGGTGTCGCGTCCGCCGGTGTCGATCACGATGTCATCGTACTTTGGGACCAGCCTGAGTGTTTCCGTGCGAACCGCCGCGCCAGTGAGCTTAATCCCCGTGTAACCAGCACCGTTTGGTAGGCGTTCATTCCTCAGCGTGGTGAAATCGGTGGAGGTTTCCTGATCGTCGGCATCAATCAAGAGTACATCGCGTTTTTGCGCGGCGCGGATGATGGTGAGGTTCGTGGCGACGGTTGTCTTGCCTGAACCGCCCTTGATACCGCCAACAACAATAATCAATTAAGTATCCCCAGAGTATTTTTTGGATACTTGATTGATATCATTTTGATGATGATTTAGCAATAGGGCAGTACGGTGTGAAGGTGACCGATGGAAAGGTTTTATCTATACGGAAAACCTCATTGCAACGCATCGAAAAAATTCGCGTCACGGGTACATCGAAAAATTGAGTTTTGCCCATACGGAAAAGAACCGATTTTCGTATAATGACTCTTATATATAGAGGAGTGAAAAATGGAAAAAGAACATAGAACCGTCGCTCTGTATCT
>CAUYTW010000287.1 GCA_963575715.1 Gammaproteobacteria bacterium
CCTGGAGCTAAAGCTATGTTTAAAGGAGCGTTAGCTAGCGAGGATACTGCCTTGCCAGCTAAACCGTTAAAAAAACCAGGAGCGTCTCCTTCAACACTCCGCTTCTGCATTTCGTGTTCCATACCTTCTTTCATCTGTTCTACATTGATATTAGGTACGTATGCAGGTTGTTTTAACTGATCCTTTACTTTTTTCTTCTTAGGCATAGCTTTCCAAGTACTATCTCCTGTATGTCTAAAGGTATAGGTAGGATTCTTAGTTCCTTCTTGTAAAGTAAAGTAGATAGAACCTGGATCTGCTCTATGTACCTGAGCTTTCCCTTTAGAGACAGCATTGGTAAATACATCAGAAAGTGGAACATCTTCTACTTTCTTTAATTCAGAGTCATTATCTCCTACTTCACCTTCAAAGCTGTAAGTCTTAACTCCATCTGTAAAGTGCAGATGCTTAGGACCTTTTGCATATTGCCACATTTGTTGTGAAGATATATTAGGGAATAAATTACCACCTTTCATCTCAAAGATGTTATTACCCTGTTTATATAAGGACATTGCTTCCTTAATACCTGATATTAGTTCGTCAATATATAGATTCATATTAAGCAAAAGCCATAGGTTGTGGTTGAGCAGGTTTATTCTGAGCTAACTGAAGACCACCTGGAGTATTGAGAGTAGGTATACTCTTAACTACTTGCATATTAGGATGTACTAATGATGAAGGAGGAATTGCAGGTGTTGGTTTAGGTGCAGGAGCTACTGGACCTGCCATAGGACCTGTCATATTAGCTTCTTTTAGAATAGTAGATAGATAGAGAGAAGCAGTCTTACCTATATTAGTTACATTTACAGGTTTACTAACCATATAATGATTAGCATTGGCATTCGCTCCTCTAAATGCAGGTGGTGCTAAGTTCTTAGGCCTCGAACCAAAGTTCTTAAGTTGAGTCTGTAATCCGCCTATTCTACCAGGCAAGTCAGTTGGATTATTTTTTACCCAAGCTCTACCTTGTGGTGTCTGTGGTTGATAGCTAGCTGATGTAGCAGCTTCA
>CAUYTW010000288.1 GCA_963575715.1 Gammaproteobacteria bacterium
CGGAGGATTCATTGTTGTATTTTAACGCAATTGTTTGTCAACTGCGTAACTCCTACATGGAAGAAAACAATATTTTCTTTTTACCTACTTTGTGATGTGAATTTCAAAAACTCGACTCTTACGTCGAGTTCACCTAAACCACCTTCAGTTTTAGCCGTGGGGTGGTTTAGTGTGTAAGTCCTGGAATATACGGTTATTGACATATTCTCTTTTTATCGCTAAGATGAAACTTCTTAAACAGATTGTTGGGGCCATAGCTCAGCTGGGAGAGCGCTTGCATGGCATGCAAGAGGTCGGCGGTTCGATCCCGCCTGGCTCCACCATATCAACAAAAAACCGTGAGAATCCCCTGGCGTTAGCCATGGGGAGGAAAGCGTGAATTTGCATTTTCTGAAGATTATCCTTTTGTTAGGATAAAGATGTTTTATGTCGCAATGCTATAAAGTGCTGGCGGCAACGTAAAAATTAGTATTATAAACAATGATAATGCACCACCCATCCCACATAAAAAGAAATATGAGCGGCTTGGAAACCCACGTTGTTACAAACGGGGTGGCTGCGAGATAAACCTGCGAAGATCGAGCCTTCGTGCAGGATCACGGTGCAGTAGACCGTCCGAGCGGGTTGTTTGTATAAAGAGGAATTGCCATCGGTCATGGCTTAGGATGTTGTAGCGGAAACGCGAGAGCCTGGAGACCCCGATGGGTTCATCCTTGAAACCCCATGGCTTTAACCATGGGGGGGTTAGTATTTGGAAATGGGCTGATTATCCAGCCCTTTACTTTGTTTATTTCAATGTCCCCATCGTCTAGAGGCCTAGGACCTCGCCCTTTCAAGGCGGTAACAGGGGTTCGAATCCCCTTGGGGACGCCCAATTGCAGGGATGTCTCTTTCTCAATTTTCCGGTCCAAGGATTGACTATTTTGAGCTGGAACACTGCTTAAGTGTAAGTCGATGTGTCGATTGCGCAATGCAGACGAATATGCTCAATTGTTGGAAAATTGCGTCGAATTGACAGTAGTCTTTTCTGATTGATAGTAGCGGAGACGACTCCCGAACCACGCGCAAGGCGATCCAGAATAACTCCCCACGGATCGACAATCATACTATCGCCGTGAGTTTCACGACCATTCAAATGATATCCCCCTTGAGCCGCTGCTACTACGTAGCAAAGATTTTCAATGGCCCGGGCACGTACCAGCGATTCCCAGTGAGCTTTTCCTGTAATGGCAGTAAAAGCTGCTGGCAAAGCCACAATCTCGAAGCGCCGATCCAGCATTTCACGTAATAATTCAGGAAAACGTAAGTCATAACATACGGCTAACCCCATTCGTCCGAAAGGAGTGTCGATTACCAACGTGGATGTTCCTGGTTCAATGGTCAAGGATTCGGTATATTTTTCTCCGGTTTCTTCCAGATAGACATCAAAAAGATGGATTTTGTCATAGCGTGCTACTCGTTGACCGGTCGCATCGTAGACCAAGCACGCTGCGCGGATTTTATCGGACGCATTAGCGACCAAAGGTACGGTCCCTCCCACAATCCAGACTCCATGACGTGCGGAATGCTGGGCCAAAAAATCTTGGATGGGACCCTTACCGTCCACCTCACGAGCCTTCATTCTGTCCTGATCGAAACCAATGAGCGCGAAATCCTCTGGTAACACAATAAGTTTCGCGCCATCTGCAGCCGCTTGGGCGATGAGTCGTCCAGCCTCCAGTAAATTGGCACTAATGTTTGGCCCGGAAGCCATTTGAATGGCGGCCACACGACTCATACGATCTCTCCTGGCATTAATTTGTTATACATCGTTCATACTGAAATTCATGGTGTCATCAAGAATCCCACGAATTTATTCATGGGAGTGTCAATGTTTAGGATGATGGCTGGATCACCATCGCCTTTCCAGTACACTAAATCTGTGCGTTGGTTAGGCGATCAGTGTCAAACGGCGCATCGCATCAAGATCCGCATTTTTTTAAGCGTTCTATAACTAATTTTTTTGATTTCCATGAACAGACGACAAAGACACAATTTATATTTATCAAAAAATTAGCAGGCCATTAGCTGCGGGTGGTGGCTCCAATGGAACGCAATATACCCATGATTCCGCCCTTTCGATTTAGTTGTTTCATCATTTTTTGGGCTTGAAGGAATTGCTTGAGTAGCCGGTTAATCTCTTGAACTTGTGTCCCGGAACCAGCGGCAATACGCCGCTTGCGCGAATTCTTGATGATATCTGGAGAACGTCGCTCTTGGGGGGTCATGGAGTTAATGATTGCCTCCATGCGGACAAATTCCCTGTCGTCGAGTTGGCCTTTTATTTGGGGAGAAATGCTGCTCATGCCGGGAATTTTTTCCATGATCCCCGCCATCCCACCCAATTGTTTCATCTGACGCATTTGATCGCGCAGATCATCTAAATCAAAATCCTTTCCTTTTTTTAATTTTTCAACCATCTGGAGAGCTTTCTCCTGATCGAAATTGCGACTGGCCTCCTCGATCAAGGTAAGGACATCACCCATTCCCAGAATGCGCGAGGCTATCCGATCTGGGTGGAAAGGCTCTAAAGCATTGAGTTTTTCGCCCACTCCTAAAAATTTGATTGGCTTGCCGGTAATCTGACGAATCGAGAGCGCAGCACCACCCCGCGCATCGCCATCTGTTTTAGTTAATACCACTCCGGTGAGCGGTAACGCTCCATGAAAAGCGCGGGCGGAATTAGCCGCGTCCTGGCCTGTCATGCTGTCAACGACAAAAAGGGTTTCAACGGGATCGAGCGCGGCATGGATGCGTTTAATCTCGTCCATCATTTCGGCATCGATATGAAGACGGCCCGCTGTGTCAATGATGAGCACATCGACATAACGTTTCCGAGCTTGATCTAGCGCATTGCGGGCAATATCCACAGGGTTGTCCCGCGTGGTGCTAGGAAAAAATTCGCATCCGACCTCAGCAGCTAAAGTCCGCAGTTGATCAATGGCTGCGGGGCGATAAATATCACAACTCGCTACCAGGGTTGATTTTTTTTTCCGTTCCTTGAGAAAGCGTGCGAGCTTGGCCACGGTAGTCGTCTTGCCCGACCCTTGCAGGCCCGCCATCAATATCACCGCCGGCGGGCGTACCGAAAGATTGAGATCCTGGTTGGCCTCCCCCATCAGAGCAACTAATTCTTCATGCACTACCTTAATGAGCGCTTGGCCGGGCGTAAGACTTGTCATCACCTCTTGGCCCACTGCCCGGATTTTGATTTGTTCGAGAAAGTCTCTGACCACGGGTAAGGCCACGTCTGCTTCTAGCAAGGCCATCCGTACCTCGCGCAGGGTGTCCTTAATGTTGTTTTCCGTGATGCGACCTTGACCACGTAGATTACGCAGGGTGCGTTCCAACCGTTGCGTGAGATTTTCAAACATGGTGGATGTTCCTATTTTAGGAAGTAAAAATTAACGCAAACGCTCGTAGAGCAAGGTTAGAATGCGCTGTCCCGTGGGCGAAGCATCATGGACACCATCCTTGGTTCGCGCTGTGATTTCGGTACGCTCTCCACGGTCTTGGAGATAGATTTGATACTGATCAGTGCTCGGGGCAGTGTCCTTGCCACGCCAGAAAGCGAGCCTAGACAGGAACCCTTTTTCCTTGTTTTCGCTTTTCAGGGGATCGTTATAGCGCACGTAGTAGATCCCGCTGGAGCGGTCACGGTCTTCCACAGTAAAACCCACCTGATCCAAGGCGAGACCCACATGACGCCAGGCGCGCGGAAAATCTTCCTCGATCCGCAGTAATGAAGTTTCGTCTGCGGTGACCAGCCGTACCCGATCCGTGTGCTGTTCATTTACTGCCACCATGGTTTTGGCTTTCTCCTCCTTCACTCCCATGAATACCATTAATCGCTGAAGCATGACCGCTTCCAGCTCCGGATCGTTAGGGCGCGTCTGCCATGCCGTGCCATCACCCTTGACCACTTCTTCCACTCCCATGTGCGCAATGTAAACTTCGGTATTGTTCGGTGTCTCACCTCGCTCAATGCGTACCCTGAAACGGTCGCGGGTCGAGGAATCATATAGCTTGTCCAGTACTTTGCCGAACAGCGCACGCATACCACTTTGGGGGATATTCGCGCGGTTTTCCAGCCAGTCAGTTTCCAATATTCCGGTTTTTGCATCCTCTGTTTTGATAGGAAAACCCTGACTGATCCAAAAACCACGAACCTTGCTCCAAATTTGATCCGGAGTACCCCGTGCCACTAACCAGCGCTGGCTACCCTCGCGCACCACCCGAACATCCTCCTGGACGGGGAGCACGGTGCCGGCAGTGACGGGAGCCTGTCTTTCGGTGGTATCGGCGTACTCGGAATAACGGGTTGGAACACGAGAACGGCTGTCGGGAATTATCATCTCTTCGTCTGCGGCTGGCGCGACGAGGTCGGGTGGCACATCCAGGGAACGCAGGGTGGTGGCCTTTTCATATTCCACGCTGGAATCAGAAGTAAGGCTACTACAGGCGGAAAGGACAAGCGCAAGCCATGAGAACAAAATGGCACGATGGGAAGCAACGAGTAACATGCGAATTTTCCAGTTAAAACACGCCGGCCGCGCGCAATGCGGCCTGGACGATCTCGTGGTGGCGCTCTTCGAGCGGGGTAAGTGGTAAGCGGATGCCGGGCGGAATAAGCCTCATGTGATGAAGTGCCCACTTAACCGGAATCGGATTTGCCGCGACAAATAAATTTTTATGTAATAACCCAAGTTGTGCATCAAGAACAGTGGCGCGCTCGCGATCACCTGCCAGAGCAAGGGCGCACATTTCGCGCATCAACCGGGGCGCGACGTTGGCGGTTACTGAGATATCGCCCTTAGCTCCGCGCAGGATTGCCTCGCAAGCAGTGGCATCATCACCGCTATAGATTTCCAGGCGGTCACCGCAACGTTCCTGGATTTCAGTAATTCGTTCCACTTTGCCAGTGGCTTCCTTAATACCAATAATGTTAGGAACCCGTGAAAGACGCTCGACGGTTTCGGGCAACAGATCCACGGCGGTGCGACCGGGGACGTTATAAAGGATTTGGGGCACGGAAACTGCTTCAGCGCAGGCACGAAAATGCCGATACAGCCCTTCCTGAGTTGGTTTGTTGTAATAGGGAGTAACTAATAGGCAGGCATCAACCCGCACCTCGCGTGCGTATTGGGTTAGTTCGATTGCCTCGCGAGTGGAATTGGAGCCAGTACCGGCGATGACCGGAATTCGTCCGCAGCTCTGATTGACCACCACGCGGATAACCTCACAATGTTCTTCTATGGTAAGCGTAGGAGATTCGCCCGTGGTACCAACCGCGATAATCGCTTCGGTTCCTTGTTCAACATGAAACTCGACTAATCGTCGCAGGGCTTCATAATCAATACTGTCGTCCATCCGCATTGGGGTCACAATGGCAACCATGCTGCCGTGAAACATGACGTCGTTACTCCGCGAAATTTAAGATAACTCGCATGGTACTGGGCGACCTTAATGATGACAAGGTGGCGCGCGATGGTAGCAATTATCCATTTGAAATCTCATCTTCACTCAAGCCCTCTCTTAAGATAAGGATAAGAACCGAGGTTTCCAAATAACGCCCAACGTTTAGGCTATAATTTTGGCACATAAAACAATTAATTCACGATGACGAATCGCATCGACAGATCCACCGCCCGCACATCTTTGGTGATCGCGCCACTTGAAATAAAATTCACTCCGGTTTCAGCAATCGTGCGAATTGTGGATAGCGTTACATTACCAGAGGCCTCGGTCAGTACTCGTCCACGACACAAGTCTACTGCCTTAGTCAAATTATCAAGATCAAAATTATCCAGCAGCAGAAGATCAGCTCCTGCCTCAATGGCCTCACGTACCTGATCAAGATTCTCCGCTTCGACTTCCACTTGCATTCCTGGCGGGATAAAGGCACGAGCCGCGCTCACGGCAGCGCGGATTGAACTGCTTGCCATCAGATGGTTTTCTTTGAGAAGAATGCCGTCATCCAGTCCATGGCGATGGTTATGACAACCTCCGAGGCGTACTGCGTATTTTTGAGCGTTACGCAGCCCGGGGAGGGTTTTGCGGGTATCCAGAACTTGGGTATTTGTCCCGACTACAGCCTCGGCGTAACGACGGCTCGTGGTGGCAGTAGCGGAAAGGGTTTGAAGAAAATTAAGCGCGGTCCGTTCTCCACTGAGTAAAGCACGCACCGGGCCGCGCAAATTGCAAAGAATTTGTCCGGGAGCAACGTCATTACCTTCCTGAATTAACCATTCCACCGTCACTTTAGGGTCGATTTGACGAAATACCTCATCGAACCAATGAGAACCACAGAGTACCGCTGATTCGCGAGAAATCACCGTAGCAATGGCACTCATTTGCTCCGCCACGACGGCGGCGCTTAAATCGCCGCGCCCTAGGTCTTCAGCCAGTGCGCGGGTTACAGTTTCACGGAGATCGGACGGGATCATTGTGATGATTCGATCATTTATCGCAAATAATGATTATCCATCAGCGGTAATGCGGCTAATCAACTCCGTCAGCACAGCTTCTGCCTTGTCGTTATCAATTTGACAAGTGCCTGCGTTAGGATGGCCACCACCACCATATTGCAACATCAATTCACCGATATTAGTTTTGCTGGTACGATTCAAAATCGACTTGCCAGTGGCAAAAACCGTGTTCTGTGATTTGAGTCCCCAAAGTACATGGATAGAAATATTACTTTGAGGATAAAGCGCATAAATAACAAAGCGATTTCCCGCGAAGATCGTTTTTTCTTTACGCAAGTCAAGAATCACCAAATTTTTGTGAATAATCGTACAGCGTTGAATTTGGTCTCTGAACTGCACGGCGTGATCCATATACAGCTCAATTCGTTCCTTGACATCAGGTAATTCCATAATTTCATCAATTCCATGATTTTTACAATAATCAATCAGGTCCATCATTAACTGATAATTAGATACCCGAAAATCACGGAATCGACCGAGTCCCGTGCGAGAATCCATTAAAAAATTAAGTAGAATCCAACCTTTTGGATTCAAAATTTCATTTTCAGTGAATTGAGCAGAATCACTTTTATCTACAGCTTCCATCATTCCTTGCCACTCACAGGGAAAAGATTTAGCGCCGCCGAAGTATTCATATACTACCCGAGCCGCCGAAGGCGCATCCGGTAAAATAATATGATTAGAACGTTCATCGGGATTGCGTAATGTCTCCGAGATATGATGATCAAATGCGAGATGAACCCCTGGGACAAAGGGAAGATTGGTGGTAATGTCATGATTGTTAATCTCAATCTTTCCATCCTGCATATCTTTGGGATGAACGAATTTTATATCACCAATCAGATTAAGATGTTTAAGCAGGACGGCGCACACCAGACCGTCAAAATCGCTTCGGGTAACTAAACGGAATTTATCGCTCACTGACATGATTGTCCTCCGCCATTAATTATTTTTAAGATTTACTGGTAGTTCCGCGAAAAAATGGATCGATTGAAGAAGCACCAACCCCATGACTCGCTAACTGAAAAAATCGTGGGAAGTCTTGAGATAGCTATACCGTGTCCTGTTACCTTGCCCGCTCGATATTTTCGTGAAGAGAGTATACTAAGGATATGGTTATCCATAAACAACACCTTCAGTGGTTTTTGCTGGATGAATCCTCATCGCGCCAAAATTTATCCGTTCTTCAAGGTAAAATTTTACGAAAAGGTTTGATCGTTACTCGAACATGAACTCCTGCTTCAACATAAGGATCTGCGGCGCTCCATTCCTGAGCGGCGTCCAGCGAGGAAAATTCGGCGACGATCAAACTACCGGTAAAACCGGCGTTGCCAGGATCCTCGGCGTCAATGGCCGGATGAGGCCCGGCGAGGATAAGACGCCCCTGGTCTCGCAAGGCTTGCAGACGCGCTAAATGGGTAGAACGGGTGTTGCGTCGCACTTCCAGGGTACCAGGAGCGTCTTCGGAGATGATGGCGTAGAGCATGGTCTTGGATTGTTCCAGAGTTGTTGTAACTTCAAGATAAGTCGCCGCGATATGTGTTGAGAAACAATACAAACTGTACCATGTCCCTACTGGCTTCGGCTCATCGTGTCGTTTGTTGTACCATTGATAAAATCAGTCATGGCCTTTTGATGGCACCACAAAATTTTAATCCTTTAATCTTCACGAGAATTCCAAATGTTTATCACTGTTTCTCGTATTACTATTTTAGTACTCTTGCTGTTCACAATTCCTATGGCCCACGCTACGCAAGATTTTGATACCTGGCTTGCTGGTTTACGAGACGAGGCACGCACGCAAGGAATTTCTGACTCTGTGTTGAATAAGGCTTTTTTCGGGGTTACCCCAATATCGCGGGTCACCGAACTGGATCGCCATCAGCCAGAAACAACCTTGACCTTCAAGCAATATTTGAAAAATGTCTTGCCACCTTCCAGAATCACTCAGGCGCGCCGCCAATATCAAGAACATCGTGAGTTGCTCGAACAAATCAAGGATCGTTATGAAGTTCAGCCTCGTTTTCTGGTAGCCTTTTGGGCAATAGAAAGTGATTTCGGTCGTAATCAGGGAGGATTCTCGGTCATCGCTGCATTAACAACTCTTGCTTATGACGGTCGCCGCTCCGCCTATTTTCGTGGTGAGCTGTTAGATGCTCTGCGCATTCTTCAGCGGGGTGACGTCACACCCTCTCGTATGAAGGGATCTTGGGCTGGTGCCATGGGCCAGGCACAATTCATGCCTTCAGTGTTTCTTAAATATGGCGTGGATTATGATGGAAATGGCCGCCGCGATATCTGGGGCAGTCATGAGGATGTTCTTGCCTCCGCCGCCAATTATCTGAGCGGTATTGGCTGGCGGGGAAATGAGGGATGGGGATCAGAAGTTCGCCTACCGTCCACTTTTGATGCAGGATTAATTGGTTTGGAGCAGACTAAAACTTTAAGCGAGTGGGGTGAACTTGGCATTCGCCATACAGATGGACGTTTGTTAAAGGGCGATCTTAAATCATCTATTCTGCAACCAGGTGGCGTGGGCAATCGAATCTTTGTCGTTTATCCAAACTATCACGTCATTCGGATCTGGAATCGTTCCAACTATTTTGCTACCACGGTGGGACTTTTGGCGGATGCCATTGTTGCCTCACAATTGACGCAGGAGCGGAAAAATAAAATTGGCCACGATGCCAAACCCCGTCCTCTTTATCCGGTTTCCATCCCAAGAGATTGATGCTTGTTCCTTTATATCCCTGAATCGCTGGTAAAGCTACTTAATTTTTTATGATTTTATGCACCAAAAACGCAAAGCCGTCGCTTTGATTTCTGGCGGTCTGGATTCTCTTTTGGCGGCGCAGGTCATTCTCGCCCAAGGGATTCATGTAGAGGGAATTAATTTTTATACTGGTTTTTGTATTGAGGGGCACACTCATGCCATTCGTCATCAGAACAGCCGCCACCCAAAACGCAATCGCGCCTTGCAGGTCGCTGAACAATTAGGTATTCGACTTCATTTTATTGATATCTCTGCACCCTACAAAGATATTGTACTCAACCCGCGTCATGGATATGGATCCAATCTAAATCCTTGTATTGACTGTAAATGTTTCATGGTTAGACAAGCAGTGGCGTGGATGCATGAGCACAATTTTGACTTTATCATCACTGGTGAAGTAATTGGGCAGCGTCCCATGTCGCAACGCAAGAATACCTTGCCTATTATCGCCAACGAATCCGGCGCGGATGATTTGTTATTGCGTCCCTTGTGCGCTAAAAAACTCCCACTTACCTTGCCGGAACGCGAAGGATGGGTGGATCGTGATCGTCTCCATGATTTCAATGGCCGCTCGCGTAAATCCCAGATGGCGCTTGCCGCCAGTTATAATTTTCAGGATTATGCCCAACCTGCTGGAGGTTGCTGTTTCCTTACTGATTCCTCCTATTCTGCGAAATTTGTCGATTTATGGAAATTCAGAGGGTCACGCGACTACGATCTAGATGATATTTTTCTGCTAAAAATCGGTCGTCATTTACGTCCGCGTCCTTATTTCAAATTAATCGTGGGCCGTGAAGAAGGAGAAAATAATTTTCTGGCGGGTTATCGTAAACGATTTATCCATCTCCAGGTCCTTAGTCATTATGGCCCTATGGTTTTAGTCGATGGAACACCACAAAAGTTTTTGGACCGTGAATTAATTGCGCGTATTGCCGCCAGATTTTCTCAAGGAAAAAATTCAGAATTTGTGGAAGTTGAATTGACCGAGCTGGATGGTAGTTCGATACGGATAATCGTGACACCATTTAAGCCCGAAGAAGTCCTGGAATCGTGGTATATTGGTATTTCTAATCATTAACTGTGATTAAATTCTCATCATTTAATGTTAAGCCGACATGTCTAATTCCTTTACTTCGGGTATCTTGGAACGAGCTTGAAGCCATCGAACTCCGAATAGATCTACAATTCCTGCCCACAGGCGATTATTTACGCCATATTTGGATATTCCACTGATACGCGGTCGATGATTAACCGGAATTGATTGTACTCGTCCTCCAGCACGTAAAAATAATGCGGGAAGAAAACGGTGCATGTGATCAAAATAAGGTAATTCCAGAAACGCTGCTCGTGAAAATACCTTAAGCCCACATCCAGTATCGGGGGTATGATCCTCAAGTAGGTGGTCGCGTACAATATTAGCGAGCTGGGATGACAAACGCCGAAACCAAGTATCGTGGCGGTGCGCCCGCCAACCTATCACCAACAATGGTCCAAGACCATAATCAGCGCGCAGCGTGGTGACCAGGGCCGGAATATCAGCAGGGTCATTCTGACCATCACCATCCAGGGTAGCGATATATCGGCCCCGCGCCGCCCGAATACCGCTCACCAGTGCGGTACTTTGACCACAGCCACGTCGATGACGCAGCACCCGCAGCTGAGGATGGCGAGAAGCTGCCTCGGTCAGGCGTTGCGGCGTGGCGTCGTCACTACCATCATCCACATAAATTACCTCGAAATCCGCGACTCCCTCCAGGGCGGCGCTAATTTCGTCAATTAGGGAAACGATATTTTCTTGCTCGTTGCGTACCGGTACGACCACAGAGACCTCTGGGGTAGTGAGTGGCTTCACGCGGGGAGGTACGGCGGATGGGTATTGTGGCATAAAATGAACAATGGCTTAAGATATTTGATTTACCTGATTATTTTAAATTGTATTGATATTTCATGGAGAAGTTTTGATGTCTACATTCAACATTTTGGTTGTTGATGACGTTAGTTTGATTCGTAATTTTGTGCGCCACGGACTCATCGCGGTATTGAAGGAAATCAAAATTATGGAAGCCTCCAATGGCCGCCGTGCCCAGGATATCTTGTTAAGCAAGCCAATAGATATTGTGTTATGCGATCTGGATATGCCGGAGATCAATGGTCATGATCTTCTTGTCTGGGTACGAAATAATAAAGAATTACACGATTTGCCCTTTATCATGATCACTGGAAGCAATGAACGGAAACATGTTGTTGGAGCGTTAAAAGTCGGGATTGATGGTTACCTCGTCAAGCCATTTTCTATCGAAAATCTCGCAACTAAAGTCAAGGAAGCGTTAACCAAACGCGGTAAAAATATCATTTTTGTCAATACGCCAATAACAAATGGACCATTTAGTGATTCAGTAGCTATTCTTACCGGCGGCCAGTACAAATAGATTATTTATCGGGTATTGAGCCTTTTTTTCCATTAGCGCGATTTACATCCATAACAATAGGCACAGATGGCTCTGGTACTTCCCGGGCGCGCATCATTAGGCGTGAAATGTAAAGTCCAAGTTCAAATAACAACCACATCGGCACAGCCAACATGGTCTGGGAAAAGACATCGGGAGGAGTCAACAACATGCCGATGGTAAAGGCGGCCACGATAATATAGGGACGTTTTTCCGCTAGGCTGTCCGGGTTGATGACGCCTGTCCAAGTCAATAACACCGTGGCAACGGGTACCTCGAAGGTAATGCCAAAAGCAAAAAACAGGGTGAGAACAAAATCCAGGTATTTGTTAATATCGGTCATTACCGACACACCTTGTGGAGCGGTGGCAACAAAAAAACCAAACACCATGGGAAAGACCAGAAAATACGCGAAGGCCATGCCCAGATAATAAAGTAAGGTGCTGGACACCACGAGCGGCAGCACAATACGCCGTTCATGTCGATAAAGTCCTGGAGCAACGAAGGCCCATATTTCGTAAAGAATGTAGGGCATGGACAAAAATATGGCTACCACCAGGGTGAGTTTGAAAGGAGCCATGAAAGGCGAGGCCACCTCGGTGGCGATCATGCTTGACCCTTGAGGCAACAACCGCATTAATGGATTAGCTACCCAGGTATAAATTGAATTCGAGAATGGAAACAAGGACAGAGTCACCAGCAACACCACAAGAATAATACGCAGGAGCCGTTCGCGTAGTTCAATCAAATGGGAAATAAACGGTTGTGCCCGGTCGCTGTTATTAAGCTGACTCATTAGGATCTAATCCTGGCGCCAGTGGGGGCGCTGCTATTGATGCAGAAGTGCTGGATTCGGAACCTGAGAGGGTGTCCGTCAAAGGAGTGGCTACGGCATTTTCAGCTGGTGATTCAAAGGAGGCACGGAGAGCATCATGGGTCTTAGTAAAATTATGATGAGTCTCGTCGATAAAGTCATGAAGCTCCGGGATTCGTGCCTGTTCTTCAACGATACGTCTCAACTCCTCAGCTTTGATTTCACGATTAATTTCTGCTTTGACACTGCTTATGAAATAACGCGCCTTGCCCATCCAAAGACCCGCGCTGCGTGCGAGACCAGGAAGGCGTTCGGGGCCTACCACAAGGAGCGCTACCACCCCCACCATTACCAATTCCCAGAAGCCAACTTCAAACATAAGTGCCTATCCATTAAGTCTTTGAGGTGTTTTTAGGATCCACCTGGCCTTCTATAACGTGACTTGCCTCATCTACGTTTGCCTCGGCGGATTTGGTTTTTTTCTCCGTGGTAGCGGGTGCTTCGTCCGTCTCGCGCATGGCATGGCGAAATCCTTTGATGGCGTTCCCGAGATCTGCGCCAATAGTGCGTAATTTATTCGTGCCAAAAACCAAAACGATGACGAGAAGCAAAATAAGTAACTGCCAAATATTTACTCCACCAATACCCATGGCTTGATTCTCCAAAAAAGAAAACAAAAACATGATCTCGATAGGTTAGAAAAATTGCAGATCGCCTTATAGACCGGTGTGAATCCGATTGCAACCCAAACCAGTCAATATGTCGGCGGCAGTTCATTGATTGATAGTTCGCTGTGCGCCATTTCCTGAAATCTCCACTTCAGGTGATTCGCTTGATTCAAATTCTTCGCTGTCTTCCTCCATTTCGACATCCGTATTCACGTATTCCGTGGAGGAACCATTAGCCTCTCCATCATGCGTGGTTGCAATCCCACGGCGGCGACGACGTCCACCGCGTCGCCCACGACGAGTACGTCGTTCGTTGGTAGCGGTAGCGGTAGCGTTCGTTTCCGCGGTCGTTGCTTTTGTTGCTTTTTCACCAAGCTCGGCTACCGTAGCCACGGAAAGCATCGTTTCAAGCGCGGGAGACGACAGTGGAATCGAAGGCTCAATTATCTCGGGTGGAATGGTTTCAGGCGCTTTTAACTCTAACGGTACAACAGGCGTGGATTCAACGCGAAGTGGCACTAAGACCTCGGATTCATAACCGGAGGCAGCGATTTCCGGCACCTCGGAAAAATTCTCTGACAGGCATTGATTGGGAATCACAGGAGCGATGGAATCATTTTGCTCCTCAGTGCGTTGAGATACAGAATTTTGTCTTGTATCAAAACGTAGTGATGATTCAGCGCGTGTTCCCCGTTCGGTACGAATATCGTAACGTTCAAATCGTGATTGATTCACTCGGGGTGGAAAACGAGTAGTCCGTGGAATCCCAATATCACGCCGTCCCTCGGGACGGCTTTCTTGACGTTCAGGATGCGCGAAACGTCCTTCCGTACGTTGTTCTTGGCGATTGGTGCTGATGGACATAGCACGACGTGGATCACGGGACGCTGGTGTAGGGCGTGACTCGCGCGGGGGGACTGGGGATGGTGAATTGACCACAGGTGGCGCGGGTTCTGAGGCTGAAGGTGGTGGCACATCCGCAGGTTGCTCGACACTGGTTGGTTCAGAGAGTGAAGAGGAAGTCCGCAGGACCGACCACAAACGCTGAATAAAATTTGGACGCGGCAATTCACTAGGGGGGAGCGTGTTGGTGGTTGGCTCGCTGGTCGTCAGCTCGGATGATGACGCAGTGCCAAGCACGGTCCGTGCTGGGATTGGCTCGGAAGGCTCAGGATGGCTGGATGCGGGAGGCGCGGGCCGTACTGCTGGCTCTTCTCCACTGGAACGAGGCAGTATTGTGCTCGGCACCTCGTTGGGCTGACCCGGCACC
This sequence comes from Gammaproteobacteria bacterium, assembly GCA_963575715.1. Lineage (NCBI taxonomy): Bacteria > Pseudomonadati > Pseudomonadota > Gammaproteobacteria > Gammaproteobacteria bacterium. The sequence continues at coordinate 14,500 of CAUYTW010000288.1, forward strand.
ATGACCATCTGATAGCTAGGACGAGCGTCCTCGGGTATCTCCTCAAGCCGGACACGCTCTACGAGGTAGGATGGAGTCTCCATCTTGGTGTTAGGAATCACGAGCACTTCGATCCCATGCCGAGCCTCAATGGCGGCAACCGTGGGACGTTTTTCGTTGAGGAGAAAAGTCGCCACGCTGACCGGCACCTGAATGATAACGCGCCCGGTTTTGTCTTTCAGAGCCTCTTCTTCAATCAGCCGCAGGATCGACAAGGCCAACGACTCGATGCCACGAATAGTTCCCTGACCATTGCAACGTGGGCAAATGACCTGACTGGACTCTCCCAGAGAAGGGCGCAGGCGCTGACGCGACATCTCTAACAAGCCAAAGCGGGAGATCCGTCCCACTTGAACGCGTGCGCGGTCGAGTTTGAGCGATTCTTTGAGGCGATTCTCGACCTCACGTTGATTGCGCATCGGAGTCATGTCGATAAAATCGATTACAATCAATCCTCCAATATCCCGCAAACGGAGCTGGCGGGTAATTTCGTCGGCGGCTTCCAAGTTGGTGGTAAGGGCGGTTTCCTCAATATCGCCACCCTTGGTGGATCGTCCAGAGTTAATGTCAATCGAAACCAGTGCCTCGGTATGATCAATGACGATGGCACCACCTGAAGGTAGACGAACCTCACGCTGGAAGGCAGTCGCAATTTGACTTTCAATCTGAAACCGCGAAAAGAGCGGAACAGTGTCCTGATAGAGCTTGACCTTGTGAATGCTAGCTGGCATTACCTGCTGCATGAATTCACGCGCCTGTAGATAAACCTCGTCGCTATCGATCAAAATTTCGTTGATATCGTTGCGCAAATAATCACGAATAGCACGCACCACGATGTTACTCTCTTGGTAAACCAAAAATGGCGCAGCGCGTTGCTTGGCGGCCTCCTCCACGGAATGCCAGAGTTGCAACAGATAGTCCAGATCCCATTGAAGTTCCTCGACGTTTTTGCCCACTCCAGCGGTACGCACAATCAGACCCATACCATCTGGGATATTAAGTTCACTCATTGCATCGCGTAATTCGTTACGCTCCACCCCTTCAATGCGACGTGAAACGCCCCCAGCGCGGGGATTGTTGGGCATCAGAACCAAATAGCGACCCGCGAGACTAATAAAGGTGGTAAGTGCTGCCCCCTTGGTACCACGCTCCTCCTTGTCAACCTGGACCAGGAGTGCCTGACCTTCGTCCAGCAATTCCTTGATGCCACGACCATACGCGTCGGTTTTGAAATAGGAACGGGCAACTTCTTTAAGGGGCAAAAAACCATGCCGATCGGTGCCATAATCCACGAAAGCCGCTTCCAGACTCGGCTCAATGCGAGTGATACGTCCTTTGTAAATATTCGATTTTTTGGTTTCGCGTGAGGAAGTTTCAATATCGAGGTCATAGAGACGTTGGCCATCCACTAGCGCAACTCGCAACTCTTCCGGTTGAGTTGCATTAAAGAGCATTCTTTTCATTGTGATATGTTTCTCGTCGTGGCCTGACCCGACGCGACATTTCATTGGCCTACCCCCTATTTCGTGAAGGGGCGGGAACCACCAGTTGTGAAGCGCGGCGCCTCAAATTTAGCGGCGGGCCAGCGCCTGGGTTCCCCTGCCGGCCTGTGAGATGCGTGGCTAGGGTCGAGCAGATGGAGTCTGGTCAGAGGGTGCCAGCGTAACGTTAGTCAATCTCTATCAATCAATTAAGTTTATAAATATAAAAGAAAAATATGTGAATAGCTTTTCTTTTATGCTAAAAACAGTTAATCCGTGGCTTGGTAACGTGCGGAGCCTAGTAGTGGTGCAACGGACATCGAACTATAACAATCCTGCCCCGTTACGGCCAACACTACGGAGGCATTACTAAGTAGCTTATCGGATTAGAAGTTACACCGTTAAAAAATAGGTTCAACATTTTCAATCAATTATAAAAAATTACCCTGTAATGATTTTCTAATGGAATCAAAAGGTTAAAATTTAACTGCGTAATTCCTAACAAATTATCAAGAAGCTCGTGACCCTACGGGATCGATGGGTTTCCACGCCGACGATTTATGCAAGATGCGGCATATGATTTTCGATCAAGATATCAAGACCTGCGAGCGCATTATCGAAATCATACCTAGCAATTTGAACATTTAATGCCTGTAGCGAAGCGAGGAGAGCGGGATCGGATACCTCTTCAATAATTTTTGATAAAACATCCTCCGCTTCTGAATCGTATCTTGTGAGAATATCACGTAAATTTTTCAATCGGGGAACAATATTTTCCATGCTGATCGATCCGCAGACCATTGTGCGTTCTGTTTGTCGCGTAGCACGAATAATAGCCACAACTCGTTCTAATTCATCATCTGTGCTTATCATTAATCCGTCAATCAGATCGATATCTGCATTGATCAATGCCATTTCTAAATCACGAGCCGCTTGATGCAATGGAATCGCACCAATAGTACCGGCTACGCCTTTTAATGTATGCGCCAGGCGCACAGCTAATGCGTGATCTCCATAATCTACTGCTTGTCTAATTTCGGTAACGGTGTTCTCGTGATTATTAGCGAATTTCATTAACAGCCGATAATAGGCGTGAACATTTCCGCTCATGCGGGAAAGTCCCTCATTTGTATTGATTCCTGGCATTTCTGGCAAACTTGCATCTACATTGCAATTTATATCCGGTACAACCACAGGAGCATTACGCTCACCAGGAGGTATCCATCGCAGTAAGGCATTAAATAATTTTTGTGAATCAACAGGTTTAACAATATGATCATTCATGCCGACATCATGGGTCCGTTTGCGATCCTCAACCATTGCATTCGCCGTCATGGCAATAATGGGTAGATTAGCAAAGCGCCCATCGTCGCGTATCCTACGTGTCGCCTCCAATCCGTCCATAATTGGCATCTGAATATCCATCAACACACAGTCATAGCGATTTTGATCCAGCATTTGAATTGCCATCCGTCCATTATTGGCAATGTCAACCACGACATTAATCTGTTGAAGTAATTCATGGGCGACTTGCTGATTAATTTCATTATCTTCGACTAACAGAATACGAGCACCCTGGATCTGGCGCAACGTCGTCATGTCAAATTGATCATTTTGTCGTATTCGGACGGATTGTAATGACTTGCCTGTACATGTTTCTGAAATGGCATTAAATAGCAACGATGGATTAACCGGCTTATTTAAAATGTTGTCTAAATATTCTACTCCATGGATATGGTAAATATCTTCTATTGGCAAATGCGTGACCAAAATAATTTTTGGCGGTGATTGTAGCTGAATATCCTTTTTAATCGAAATGGCCGTTTCCAGACCGTTCATACCAGGCATTTTCCAATCCATCATAATTAAATCAAATGCACCTTTATCCTTTCGCAACCTGTCGATTACCTCTTCTCCAGAACGGCAGACTGTAACATCAACGGAAAATGATTCCAAATAGGTCTTCATAATCTCAATGGATATTTCATTGTCGTCCACAACCATGACACGAAGATTATCCAGATTCATGTTCATTTCACATTTTTTTTGAATAGCTTGTTCAGGTAGCTCCATAAGAATATCGAACATAAAAGTGCTACCAATTTCTGGGATACTATTGAACCATATTTTTCCCCCCATGAGTTCTACCAACTGTTTTGAAATAACTAAACCAAGACCGGTACCACCATAGTTTCTTGTTATTGATGAATCAGTTTGAGAAAAAGGCTTAAATAAATACCGCCGCTGATCCGGCGTTATTCCAATGCCTGTATCGCATATTGAGAATTCCAGCCTAATCTGGTCCGCTGAGTGAGCATTCATTTTCACAGAGACAACCACTTCTCCTTCTCCGCTGGGGGTGAATTTGATTGCATTACTGGTAAGATTGGTGAGCACCTGTCCAAGCCGGAGAGGGTCACCGATCAATTTAGAAGGAATATCCAATGATCGAAAAAATAGCAATTCTATAGATTTTTCTTGCGCCTTAACGGATAGTAAAGTTGAAAGATTGTCAAGAACCCCATCCAAATTAAACGGAACATGCTCTATGTTTAATTTTCCAGCCTCAATTTTTGAAAAATCCAAAATATCGTTGATGATGCCTAGCAAAGACTCAGCCGAGGAGATTATTTTATTCAAATAGTCACGTTGTTTCGCGGAGAGGTCCGTTTTCAGACAAATTCCGGTTAGTCCGATAATAGCATTCATGGGCGTGCGAATTTCATGGCTCATATTTGCTAGGAAATCGCTCTTAGCCTTAGTGGCCGCATTAGCGACATTCAAGGCACCAGCTAATTCCTCATGGGCTAACTGTAATTCGCGTGTGCGCTCAAAAACCTTTTGTTCCAAGTGGTCTCGAATTTCCCATAGTTCCGCAGTGCGTCGATCAAACGCATTAGCCAATTCCTCCAATTCATCGTTCGTACCTACCGGACTACAAACAGCGACACGATCATCTGCGCCCGATTGCATGATTCTTCGACAAAGGCCGAGAATCGGGCGTGCAATTCCGTTGCCAATACGAACTGCCACCAATGTGACCGTCACGGTTGCCAACAAACTTAACAGAATGAACTTAAAAATGATTTGATGGATCGCCGTATAATGCTTGCTTTCAAAAACACCTACATCCAGTCGGAAGTTGAGGTTAAGAAGATAAGGCGTCGTTTTATCAGGATAGGCAGGGGTGATGACATAATCTTCTATTTCTTCCTCATCCATTTGGGAATAAACAATGCGCTGGCTATCATTCTCAACCAATCGCTCAAAATAGCCATCACTTTCTGAAAAAATACGTTTGGCAATCGATATCAAATCATAAGCAACAATAATGGCTCCTTGTGTGGTATTATAGTATTCAATTGGGACAACAATAATAATATGATTTTTTAATGGAGAAAGAATGACACTATGATGGCGCATGGCCAGCGCCTGGCGAAGAGCAGGAAACTCATTAAAGCGTGGTGGTAATTCGTTAACAGAGAATACTGAGGCACCATCGAAATCAACTAACGATACGCCGACGATGCCTTGATTGGCTTTAAAATTATCGATTAGCTTGGGTAGATAATTTTGCCGTCCCTGTGTATCAATCAATCCATTAGCAAGGAGCGGATTTTCAGCTAAACGATCGACCATTTCGATTAAATAATCTATACGTTGTTCAACGCGCCGTAATTTTTGGAAACTTATTTCCTGTTCCATCTCCTTTTGTATATTTTCAATATATCGCACCATCAGGCTAATGACAATTGACGTTACCAACATCAGAGATGCGACTACAATGGCTGAGATTCGCCATGCTAGACGATTTTTCAGACTTTTATGCCGTATTGCCCCGGAAGAAGCGTACTTCCGTATTCTTCCGAAATATCGCATAACCATGGTTATTTGTGCTATCGAGAAGCATTATTTCCCGATTGGACGGGAACGATGACACCAGCTGAATCATAACGACTGAGATGATAATCACTTACCGATAGGGCTTCATGCCGAATTGAGGTAAATGGCTGGTGGTAGATTTTAATCAGTCCTGCATAGGTATCGATGTGTTCCAGGGCATCACGCACTGCTTCGCGGTTAATGGATCCGGCTTGAGTAATTGCTAACGCTAATAGATGCACTAGATCGTAAGCATGGGCAGTACCATCGGGAACAAAAATATCACGAGCCGATGAGACATCAAAGGTAGTCATATAACGTTGAAGTATCTCTGGTGTTTTCGGCGTCCGGGAAGTTAAAAAAGAAAAAGATTGGATGAAGGTTAAATCGATATTTTCTAGGGCGGAGCGTGCCTCGTCGCGCATATTGCTATTTGATACACCCCAATTTGACACCATTGGCAAAGAGTGTGATTGTTTTGCCATGGAATTGACGATATGGACGCTTTCTGCGGCGGTGGCTACGACTATCACAATATCGGCCTTGGACGTTTCAATATGCGATAAATGAGCCGCAAAATCGCGCTCGCCGCTATTGAACCATTCTACGATGGTAGGTGTGATGTTATGTTGCCGTAGTGTATTCGTCAAGGAAAGATGGTTTTCGCGCCCTAATGCGGAATTGATCAACAGCAAAGCCGGTCGTTTAGCTTTTGTGAGTGCATAATTGATGAGAAATACATCGCTATCTCTATCGGACACGGAAAGCCGGAAAACAAAATTTGGTGAATATCCGTTATCCACGACGCTAACAGCAGCAGCTCTAGGAATGAGTAACGGAATTTTGACTTGATGAATGGTATCGATTTCACCCAGCACTACATTACTACTGGAGCCTCCCAGGATTGCCACTAAATTGGGACGAGAAGCTAGATCCAGGATATTCCTGGCACCTCGTTCGGGTAGGCCACGATTATCACGAGCAATTAGTGCAAGTTTGCGACCAAGCACGCCGCCGCGCTCGTTGATTTCATTGATAGCGATCATGGCACCACGTTTAATGGCCAGACCAGCACTCGCAGCGTTGATGGACAAATCGGTATCCAGGGCAATCAGAATATCGCTATTTACTGCGTCGCCTAAACGACTTTCGCGCATAAGCTCCTCAGTTTTTGCCATAATGTCTAAACCGATTACACCTTCAAATTGATGTGGAATATGTGCTGTGATGGCGGAAAATTCTTCTCTTTTCTCTTCGGTCAATTCTTGAACAGTGACACCAGCGCGGCGAATAGTTTCAAGTAATTCTGCTTCACGCCGCCTAGTTTCCTCGCGTTCGAAGCTAGTGAGGCGACGAGCGATATCAATGAGACGCAAACCAATTTCATTTGGAAGTGATTGAAAAACTTTCTGGCTGATGACGAAGGCATAGGCGAGATAGCCATGATTGCTGAGTGTCAGGTGTGACTGTACCTTGTAAAAATCCATCATGACAATAACCGCAAGAGGGTTTTCTTGTCCGTCAACTATCCCATCCTTTAATGCATTATAGGTAGCGTGGAATTCTAAAGGTATTGGCTGGGCACCAAAAGCATTAAACTGATCCATAATAATGCGACTTTTCATAACTCGCATTTTTAAACCTTTAAGATCTTCTGGTTCATGGATTGGTCGGTTGGCCGTAAGCTGTTTGAATCCATTTTCCCAAAACGTAACACCAATCAAATCGATGGCGTTGAGTTTTTCCAATATCAGCTTACCTGGTTCGCCATCCAGCATTTGATATGCTTCTTCACGATTACGAAAAAAAAATGGTATATCGGAATATTGCATGGCCGGCATCGCAGCACTGAGATTTGCAGTCGGCACTAGCAGGATATCGAGGGTGCCATTACGAGCCATTTCAATCATCTGGTCGTCGGTACCGATTTGTTGTTCAGGATAAATCGTAACTTCTACACGGCCATTTGTTTCATGCCGTGCAATTTCCGCGAATTTTTCGGCTGCTACATGAAGTGCGCTATTGACCTTAAAATTATGTCCAAAACGAAGATGCAACGTGTTATTAACCAATCTAGCCAGCCGAGGATGAGTACCAACACGTAGATGACCATGGAAAAATATTTGGGTGACAGCCAGTCCACCCGTGATGCAGAGAATGGCAAGCATCCATCGCCGTGATAATAATTTCATTGTGCTTGTTTTACTTCAACGAGAGTAATGTCATCGTCATGAATCGATAATCCAACATAATCATCAAGCAGCGTAATTAAGGCATCCAAAGAATTTTCTCCGGCAACTAGCTTCTCAAGAAAAATTTCTAGTCTGTTTATTCCAAACATCTCACCATTGGGAGCCTTGGCTTCAATAATTCCATCAGAAAAGGCATAAAGACGATCACCCTTTTCCAAGGATACTGTCATGGCGGCATCATGAATGTTCAATGCTCTGGAAATACCAAGAGGAAACATGCCCGATGGAAAACGTGCATGGATTAATCCATTCCGAATTAACAGCGTTTCTGGAAAGCCAGCATTCCAGAGGGTAGCTCGGGTACGTTCCAGAGAAAATTCTAGCAAGGTAACTGCAAGAAATATTCCGGTTGGTAATTTCGCACAAAGCTGATGATTGATCTCATCAAGGATTTTTTCTCCAGAAAAATTTCTTTTCGCTAATTCATGCAGAATATACGTTACCAATGGGCCACCAATGGCGGCTGAAAGGCCATGACCGGTAAAATCTCCTAAAAAAACTAACTGTCTTCCGTCGGGAGTAAAGGTTGAAAGAAGAATATCACCGGCGGTTTTTTCCACCGGTGAAGTAACATAACGTAAATAACGTTCATCGAAGGAGTCAGCTTTACGCATTTTGAGAATAATGGCTTCAATCAATTCCCGTTCTTGAAGCAAAAGTTGATTATGTTTATCCAATTCTTGTTTAGCGGCTTGAAGAGCCAGGTGAGTTTTTATCCTTGCTTGAACGATAGGAATGCGAAATGGCTTGGTGATGTAATCTACTGCACCCAAATTTAGTCCTTCCAGTTCATCGTTCTGTTCGGATTTGGCAGTAACGAAAATGATCGGAATATTATTGGTTGCGGCATCGGATTTAAGCTGACGGCAAACCTCATAGCCATCCATTTCTGGCATTATAATATCCAGCAACACTAAATTCGGACGGGGCTGGATATTTGCTGCCTTTAGGGCAATGTAACCATTGGAAGCTACCCTGATCGTGTAGCTGGATGATAAGGCATGTTTCAACACATCAATATTTTCCGGAGTGTCATCAACAACCAGCAAGATTGGTTTATTTATCGGGTTGATAAACATTTTAGCTTTCTACTTAATCTGAGTTATGAATTTAGGAGTTATGCAGTTGAAAATAATAAATCATTCTGCGCGAAACGAAGCGGAGTCGCAAAATCCATCTACTTATAAAGATTCCGAGATTCTGCGACTACGGGCGCTAACGCGCCCTTCACGTAGAACGACAGCAAAAAATACAATCTTTTTAGGAGTTAGGAGTTACGCAGTTGAGTTTTAACCGTTTGATTTTGTTGAAAAGCTGCTAAATGGGTTAGTTATATAACCGATTTCAAGTCTTGAATCTATTTTTCAATAGCGTAACTCCTATCATAATCACTACCAAAAAATTTCGCCTTGACTGGTAGCCAATCAAAAATGAGATTTGCCGATAACCTCTTGAACCAAAAAGACACAAAGTGTTAGTATCATCCAGATAGCCGGAATCTTTACGGGAGATATCCTGTAATTTCCGATGCGTCGGTGGTCTGCCCTGACGGGTAGACTGTTCCTTCATCCAACCCGCGTTCCCAGCGGTCTTCAATCGGGTCGGCTCAAGGGCTGGTCTGGGGTTTTTACTGTTATGAGCGAAAGTTTCGCACAGTTGTTCGAGGAAAGTCTGGTCGGCAAGCAGATGCGGCCAGGAAGCATTGTTAGCGGCTATATAGTGGATATCCGTAACGATGTCGTGATTGTGAATGCAGGCTTAAAGTCCGAGGGCATCATTCCTATCGAGCAGTTCCGTAACGAAAATGGGGAACTGGAAATAGCGGTGGGCGATATCGTGGATGTCGCTTTGGACGCAGTGGAAGATGGCTTCGGCGAGACCAAGCTTTCTCGTGAAAAAGCCAAGCGAGCGCAGTCATGGACTCGCCTGGAGAAGGCTTTCGAGCAAGCGTTGACCATTACCGGTCTTATTACCGGCAAGGTCAAGGGCGGCTTTACCGTTGATATTGAAGATATTCGTGCTTTTTTGCCCGGCTCCCTGGTGGATGTACGCCCAGTGCGCGATCCCAGTTATTTGGAAGGCAAAACTATCGAATTTAAGGTCATCAAGCTCGACCGCAAACGCAACAACGTGGTGGTCTCGCGTCGTGCTGTGGTGGAAAGCGAGAGTAGCGCCGAACGCGAAGCGTTATTGGAAAGCCTGCGCGAAGGAATGGTAGCGCGTGGTGTGGTCAAGAATCTTACCGACTATGGCGCTTTCGTCGATCTTGGCGGAATCGATGGCCTGCTCCACATCACTGATATGGCATGGAAACGTGTCAAGCATCCCTCAGAGGTGGTGACGGTGGGTGATGAAATGGAAGTCAAAATCCTTAAATTCGATCGTGAACGTACTCGTGTTTCGCTTGGCCTCAAGCAGCTTGGTGAAGATCCCTGGGAGGCGATTTCACGCCGCTATCCGGTTGGCGCACGCTTGTTTGGTAAAGTCACCAACATTGCCGACTACGGCTGCTTTGTTGAAATCGAGGAAGGTGTCGAAGGTTTGGTCCATGTCTCCGAGATGGACTGGACCAACAAGAATATTCATCCCTCCAAGCTCGTTCAGATTGGCGACGAAGCGGAGGTAATGGTTTTGGATATCGACGAGGAACGCCGACGCATCTCGCTGGGCATGAAACAGTGTCAACCTAACCCGTGGGAAGAATTCGCAGCGAGTCACAACAAGGGCGACCGTGTCAGTGGCACCATCAAGTCCATCACCGACTTCGGCATTTTCATCGGATTAGATGGTGGCATTGATGGCCTGGTCCATCTTTCTGATATTGCCTGGAACGTACCAGGCGAGGAAGCGGTGCGTAACTACAAGAAAGGAGACCAAGTAGATGCCGTGGTCCTTGCGGTGGATGGTGAGCGCGAGCGCATCTCGCTCGGGATCAAGCAGCTCGCTCAGGATCCGTTTTCCAACTATGTTTCTATTCACCCCAAGGGAACGATTGTTAAGGGTGTAATCAAGGAAGTCGATGCGCGTGGCGCAATAGTAGAACTGGAACCAGGGGTAGAAGGAAGCCTGCGTGCCTCCGAGATTGCTCGAGAGCGGGTGGAGGATACTCGCATTCATCTTCGGGTTGGCGACCAAATTGAAGCGAAGTTTATCGGAGTGGACCGTAAGAATCGTTCGATTACACTTTCCATCAAGGCCAAGGATTCACAGGAGGAAGCTGAGTCACTCCAGGATTACAGTCGCACGGGTACCCAGCAGGCCACAACCCTCGGTGATTTAATCAAAGAGCAGATGGAACGCAACGACTAGGGATGACTTCAAGCCGGTACCTATTTCCTGGGTGCCGGTTTTGGTAACGCCTAATAAAAGAATTAACCAAACGAATACCATTTATTATAGAGACTGGTACTTGATGATGACCAAATCAGATCTTATCGATATTATTGCGAGCAAACAGAATCATCTTGCCTATAAGGATGTCGAATTATCAGTCAAGACCCTAATCGATCAAATTGCGCAGTCCTTGGCGATGGGCGACCGCGTGGAGATTCGTGGTTTTGGCAGTTTTTCGCTTCATTATCGTCCGCCGCGTATTGGTCGCAATCCAAAAACAGGCACCGCCGTTCCCCTGGAAGGAAAATACGTACCTCATTTCAAAGCGGGAAAATTACTTCGGGAACGTGTCCGTGCCGACGATTCAATGATTATTCCTGAAAAATTTGATTCCGATGCTGATTAAGCGGAAGCAAAAACCATTTTAATTTTCTAATTTTGCTATTAGATGTGGGAATTTTTGTTGTTACCGGTCGCCGCCATGTCGGGTTGGATGGCCGCGCGGCGTCATTATGAGAAGCGCAGTACCCCACGGAGCTGTTCTGCAGGTTATTTTCAAGGATTAAACTACCTTCTCAATGAACAGCCCGATAAAGCCATTGACATTTTCACCCGCATGGCGGAAATCAACGGAAGAACTGTCGAGACCCAGCTTACCCTAGGTAATCTATTTCGCCGTCAGGGTGAAATTTCCCGTGCGATTTGTTTACACCAGGATATTATTATTCGTTCGGATCTTGATCGAGAACAACGTATTCAAGCGATCCTAGAGCTTGGACGGGATTATATGCGAGCGGGACTTTTCGATCGCGCCGAAAATCTATTCCTGGAACTCATCAACCTGGATGCCCACACCGATATAGCCTTGCGCTCTCTGGTGGACATCTATCAACAGGAAAAAGATTGGGAAAAGGCCATTGCCTTCCTGCAACGCCTGGGCAGTTCGATAGAATATTCGGTGCAAAGAGAAATTTCACATTATTATTGTGAACTCGCTGAATCCAGTGCAGAAAAGGGAGATTATTCACAAACACTGATCTTATTGAATCAAGCATTGAATACCGATCCTCATTGTGTCCGCGCAAGTCTTTTGGAAAATCGAATAGCGGCCCAGATAGGTGACTACCACACCGCCATTGCCGCTCTGCATCGAGTAGAGCATCAGGATCCGGAATTCATTGGGGAAATTATCGAACCACTTCGGGAAGTGTACAAGGCACTGGGAACGCACAAAGAATTTGAGAACTATCTGAGCGAATTGTTAAAACGTCATGATAATGATTTTCTCATCATCGCCAATGCTGAATTAATCAGGACTGCTTCAGGCGAACTTGCCGCCATCCAGTTTCTTGCGGATTACCTGAGTAGACTTCCATCAATACGAGGCATTAAACGTCTACTTGAACTCGATCTTTCTCACTATGAGGGAAAAACTCGCGAACATCTCACATTAATCAATAACCTTGTGGAAAATTTACTTTCTAATCGCCCACTTTATTGTTGTAGTCACTGTGGATTCACTGGAAAATTTCTCCACTGGCAATGCCCAAGTTGTAAATTATGGAGCATGGTGCGTCCTGTCTGTCAGATTTCGTATGATCATTTATAAAAATTAGCGAGAAAACCCACGGTTTTAATCGTGGGATGAATCGCGTTCAAATCATTAATTTGTGCTTTGGTCAGGTGAGTGTAGCCGCCCTCGATATCAAGCGTCACACCACTGCTAAAGCCGAGAGCTTTAATAAATCAAGCCTGGTTTATCAGTTTAAGTCCAATAAATTTGACTAAGATCGTAAGGATATCCGCTTATGGTTAGGCGGTGACAGCCGAGAAAGACTGGCAACTTTTAATTCCAGAGTCAACTAATCGGAGGATGATGCTTCCTCACCTCGTCTAAAGGCAAGAATTTTCGCGCCGTAAATGCTGAATGATTCCAAAATTGCACGCCTGGTGAGTTTCACGCATACTATTGGCATGGCTGATTTTACTTCCTTTCTCACTAATCATTTTCTCATCGCCATGCCAATGCTGGCGGACCCTGATTTTTTCCACACGGTCACTTATATTTGCGAGCATAATCCAGAAGGAGCGATGGGGATTGTAATCAATCGACCTTTGGCTCTCACGGTGGGAGAGATTTTCGATCAACTAAACATTAACCCACTTGCCGGGGATCTACCGCGTCATCAGCAGGTTTTCTTGGGAGGCACTGTGCAACGCGAACGAGGTTTCGTTATCCATCAACCGATAGGAAACTGGGAGGCATCCCTGGCGGTGACAGATACCATTGGTATTACTACTTCTAAAGATATCTTGCAGGCGATGGCCGATGGTACCGGCCCGAAGCGTTCTCTCGTGGCGTTGGGCTATTCAGGTTGGGGTGCAGGTCAGCTTGAACGGGAAATCGCTAATAATATCTGGTTGATCGGTCCTGCCGACTTACGGGTACTATTCGAAACCCCGGTGGAGCGGCGTTGGCATACCGCCGCCATGGTGCTGGGGATCGATCTAAATCTCCTCTCTGGCGAAGTAGGACACGCTTGAGTCAAGAACCGCACGGCTAAAGGCGGGAGCTTGAGAAGTCAAATTCACAAGTTCGGACTTGACCAGCCTAAGTCGAAAGTATCGGACTA
>CAUYTW010000289.1 GCA_963575715.1 Gammaproteobacteria bacterium
AAACCGTGACCAGATTGGCATTAACAACATGGGCGTCGTTATACGCTGCGCCGCCGCTGGTCAACGTCGCGCTGTCGCCGTTGACCAAGCCGCTGAAACTCCAGGTTGGGGTGAATCCCGCCGGAGCGGCGATGGCACCGTCGTAAGTCTTGGTAACTCCGCTGTTGGTCAGGGTCGGGAGCAGCGGCGCAGCGGTAATACTCGCGGTCACGCCCGCGCTGACGGCTTCGAGCGCATAGTCGCTGGCGAGGCTGCCGTTCGTGCCGGTAATGCTGTTGATGGCCAGGCCGGAAACCGTGACCAGATTGGCATTAACAACATGGGCGTCGTTATACGCTGCGCCGCCACTGGTCAGCGTCGCACTGTCGCCATTGACCAGGCCGTTAAAACTCCAGGTTGGGGTGAATCCAGCCGGAGCAGCGGTGGTGCCGTCGTAAGTCTTGGTGACTCCGCTGTTGGTCAGGGTTGGTGCCAACATCGCCGGCGTGATGCTTGCGGTCACGCCCGCGCTGATGGCCTCGAGCGCATAGTCACTGGCGAGGCTACCGTTCGTGCCAGTAATGCTGTTGATGGCCAAGCCAGAAACCGTGACCAAATTGGCATTAACAACATGGGCGTCGTTATACGCTGCGCTGCCGCTGGTTAGCGTTGCGCTGGCATCGCCACCGATTAAACCGTTAAAACTCCAGGTTGGGGTGAATCCCGCCGGAGCAGCGGTGGTGCCATCGTAAGTCTTAGTGACTCCGCTGTTGGTCAGGGTCGGAATCAACGGTGCGGCGGTGATGTTTACGTCCACCGTCCCCCCGGTCAAGGTGTAATTGCTTGCCGCGTTTCCCCCTAATACCAGCGTGCTGGAAACAAAACCGCTGTAATTTCCAACATGGATACTCGATACATTCGCACTACCACTCAGGATCACGTTGCTCGCATCACCTGCGGTAATTCCACCCATAGCCAAGACGGAAGATAAAAAAGTAGGTGTACCATCATAGACTTTATTACCCGTGAGATTTACTGAAACGGGCAGGGCATTGATGGTGACTT
>CAUYTW010000290.1 GCA_963575715.1 Gammaproteobacteria bacterium
CATTAGTCAAAAGTCCCTCACCCCAACCCCTCTCCCAAAGGGAGAGGGGCTATTTAGTTATCCATCATAATAGGTAGCAACTTGGGTTAGTTAAGTTAATGATGGATTCTGCAACTCCGCTTCGCTGCGCGCAGAATGACAGTGAGCAGGCAACAGAATGATGGCAGCAATAACAATAGCAGATGGCAGCAATAACATGGATCGACTACTTGACTCGTCAATCCTAGAAGGAGTATTTTCCGTAGATTCCGTTCATTCAATTAACATTTAGAAGGAAAGTATCGTGAAGTCAATCGTTACTATTTTACTAGGTTGTTTTTTATCCTTAATGATTTCCTCAAGTATTTCCCACGCCGTCGACACCCTCGGCGCGCTGAACGACACCGGCATCACTCAATGCGATGATGGTTCTTATAATCAGGACACCTGCACCGCTGCCAACACCGGCGACAGCGCAACCAATCCGCGTCAGGATGGCCGTTATGGTCGTGATGCTGCCGCCGCAGCGGGTCAGCTCACCAAAATCGGTGCTGGTGCGGCTGGTTTTGATTTCACAAAAATTGCTAACGACGGCAGCGAGCTTCCCGCCTCCGCTGTTCTTGGTACCGGTCCTAAAGATTGGGCCTGTACCCGCGACAACGTCACCGGCTTTCTTTGGGAAGTTAAAACGGATGATGGTGGCACACGCGATAAGGACAACACCTATACCTGGGCCAACGCCATGGGCAGTTTTGTCACCGCTGTCAATGCCACTGGCCTGTGCGGCTTCAACGACTGGCGTTTACCCACCATCAAGGAACTAACAGGGATCGTGCATTATGGCGTTACCTATCCTGGTCCTACCATTGACCTTACTTATTTTCCAAATACGCCCGCGGCATCGGGTTTTTGGTCGGCTTCGGCCTGCGCCGGCTATTCAAGTAACGCGTGGGACGTCTATTTCGACTATGGTGGCGCCAACGGCTACGGTAAGGATCTCGCGTTCCAGGTGCGCCTCGTGCGCGCTGGACAGTATTTTGACCTTTTGACCGAC
>CAUYTW010000291.1 GCA_963575715.1 Gammaproteobacteria bacterium
ATATGACCACGGCAATAGTAACACGCGGCAACGACGCGAGCGCGGCGCTCACGCCTCAAGACGTAAAGAATCAGGTACAACTCATTCAGCAAGTAATGAGCGACGTAATGAAAGACGGGGAGCATTACGGAGTCGTCCCTGGGTGTGGAAAGAAAAAAGTTTTGCTCAAGGCGGGCGCCGAGAAATTGAGCGTAACTTTTAGGCTCCGCCCGGTAATGGGCAAGGACGACATAACGATAATGGACCTCCCGAACGGGCCTAGAGAATATCAAATTATATGTCATATCTTCAATATGCCCGGTACGGAACTCGCGACCGGCGTCGGGTCATGCTCGTCAATGGAGAGCAAGTACCGGTACCGCCGGGAGAGCGATTTCGAGGTAATAGGCTCCGAGATACCCAAAGACTACCGGGAGCAGAAAGAGCGCTACCGGAAAGAGGGATTCGGCGCTAAAAAAGACGATACTACGGGCGCCTGGTTATGGGTAAAATACAAGGCCGGGGACCGGAAAGAGAACCCGGACATAGCCGACACCTATAACACGGTCCTTAAAATGGCGAAAAAGAGGGCCTATGTAGACGGTATCCTGTCAGCGACCGGAGCCTCGGATATCTTTACCCAGGACCTCGAGGAGAACGCCGAGGTAGAATCCCAGGGCGGGAGGACTACGGCCCACGCTGACGCGAGCGCCTACGGCGACGACAAGGGCGGAGCGGCCCAGGCCGCGGCAAAGACCGCGTCCCGGAGCGCAAGAGCCAGGCCGGTAAAAAAGAGGACGCGCCTCCCGCGGGTCCGGTCGCAAAGACCTATACCGGCTACCTGGAAAAGCATTACGGGCCTAAAGGTAAATCCGAGTATCATTCCTATACGCTCAAGGAAAGCCCGGGAGAGTACCTCCAAACAAAGGACGAGGACCATATCGCGAGCCTGGCCCGTATTTACAAGGACGGCTCAAAGGTGGAACTCTCGGTCCTGGAAAGCAAAAGCCCGGACGGGAAATATACGAACCGCCTCATAACTGAAATCGC
>CAUYTW010000292.1 GCA_963575715.1 Gammaproteobacteria bacterium
CGAGTTGCATACTTTTACTCAGGTCGTCTTGTCCTAAGTTTGTCAGTTAAGCTACTTGCTCAACTTTTCCTTCAATTATTGCATCTACTGCGTCTTTGGGCATTTCAAATAATTTCCAATCATCAGCCAACAAATCAGCCAAAGAGAAAATGTAGTTACCCGCATTAGGCGATGGTTGTAACACGATTTTCCACACGTGCGTCATGCCTTTCATCATCGTTAAATAGCCATCGTTAAATGACCATGCTTCACGACATAATACTTCACCTTCTTGTAACATCTTTAACGCTTCTTGCAACAACATCTTTATTTCTCCCTTGGTTTTAGTTTACGGTAAAACAGTTAGCTGGCATGAACCGATAGTAAAAACAGGCTTGTACCATTGGTGACCATCTGATGCTACGGCAGCAACAAAGTCAGTGGGCAACAGATTGGCGCTTTGAGTGCGTAGGTAATTATCTAAAAAACCAGCAGCAGAAACTTCGGCTAATGTGTTGTTAGGGCAATATAACCGGCCCATACGAGGAACTACTGCATTGTTCTCGCCAGCAAAATTGAGTAACAACGTAACTTGTTTTTGTTCAGCCATCATAATCTCCGTTTTATTTAAATGCTTTCCTTAACCCCATACAATACCGTTACCGTCACATGGAAAACAATGATTGTAATCTTCGGTATCGCCATTGCCAAAACACACCGGGCATTTGTGTGGTTTGCGACCTGATGTTATATTATTTACTGTAATTCTGTTTAATATTTCTTCAACTTCATTCAATCGGCCATCAATATGGTCAAACCATCCATTGGACTGCGCCGTAATAATTTTTTCTATTTCCTCAAATCTTTGTTGCGATTCTTTGATTGCAAATGCTGCGTCTTTTAAACCATGCAATATTATGTCATCATTCATATCTACCTCTCTGCAAGTGTCTGCAAAACATCAACGTAACGCTTAGTGATGCCAGCACCAATATCATGAAATTCTTTCTCAAAAGCTATTCAACTGTGTT
>CAUYTW010000293.1 GCA_963575715.1 Gammaproteobacteria bacterium
AGAAAAAAACTCAATCCTGTATAGAGTTACAAATTCAACTGCGTAACTCCTACCTTGTGTTGAATTTTTACAAAAAACTTACCGAAAGGGTATTGAAACGGCAAATAGCATGATTACCAGAATGTTTCCAAAGACCATTCATGCTGTCACCGCCGCAGGCTTTGAATTGAAAGTTTTTCTGTTTGTTCTAGCCCACAGTTTTCAATTCGCAGCATAATCTCAACAAAAATTAATAGATTTTTTGGAGATTTAATTGACTACTTGCCGGATGGTTAATCCGGCCTCATAGGTGGCAACTTGGGTTATGACTAAATCTTCAGCCTCTAACGTCGGTTGAATCCGCCGGACAGACGAATCGTGCGAATCGCAGCGATACGCTGGTCGCGCAGTGCCGAAGCGAAGGTTTCTCCGGTCAATCCTGCTGCCGTCAAAGGAGCGATAGGTACGGATACCGCCGCAGCGAGGGCGTCACGAAAAAAATCAGCCTCGGGATAAGGCTCGTTTTCCTTGCCCAAACGACCGCGAGCGTCAGCCTCGCAGGCAAGTAAAAATTGTTCAAAACGCTCGCGGCGGCGTAACCCATCCAACGCTGCGATGGTATCCCACAGCGTTGCTGAACGAAGTTTTGCGGCCTTATGACAGTGGCCATGCCAACGTGCCACCAAAACTGCCAGATCGCGATATTCACGCGGTGCCTTGTAACGGTCACAAAGAAGTTCTACCTGCTTCACTCCACGCTGTTCATGGCCATGATGTTTCGGCCATTCATCAGGTGTGGTAACAGCCTTCCCTAGATCATGCGTCAATGCCGCGAAACGTACTACCGGCGATGGAGAGAGGCGCGCAGCCTGACGAAGAACCAGCATCACGTGCGCCCCAGTATCAATTTCGGCATGGTAGTGAACAGGTTGTGGGACACCCCACAAGGCGTCGAGTTCCGGAAATAAACGCGCCAGTGCTCCAACGGAGCGCAACACTTCAAAAAATTGCCATGGACATTCTTCTTTCAAGGCTTTCACCAGTTCTGCCCATACCCGTTCAGGCACCAGGGCATCCACCTCGCCATCCGCTACCATGTCACGCATCAATGCCCAAGTATCCTGAGCAACATGAAAACCCCGGCGGTCATAACGGGCGGCAAAACGGGCAACCCTCAATACACGCACTGGATCCTCACTGAAAGCCGCCGAAACATGACGTAAGCGACCACTACGCAGGTCGTCCATTCCTCCAAAGAGATCAATTAAATTGCCATCTGGAGCGCGTGCCAAGGCATTAATGGTAAGGTCACGACGACGCAGGTCATCCTCCAGGGTGACGTCAGGATCAGCGTGAACCGAGAAGCCCCGATAGCCGCGTGCGGTCTTGCTCTCAGTGCGGGCCAACGCATATTCCTCTTTAGTGATAGGATGGAGGAATACTGGAAAGTCCTTGCCAACTTGCCGAAAACCACGGTGGATCAATTCATCAACAGTAGCACCAACCACCACCCAGTCACGCTCAGTGACAGGTAATCCCAGCAATTCATCACGTACCGCGCCTCCTACCAAATAGATAGTCAGCCCGGCTTCAGGACGATTATCGATTGGATTAATCATCAGGGTCTCTGAGAAACATCATTTTGTTAGGGCGGGTAGTTATGGATGATTTTTTTATTTCTTTTTATTTCAACGCAGCGCGTCTGTAATGAAGCACACCATTTGACTGTCGGCTGAATTTCAGCCCCGCGTTTTCAGCAATCCGAACGGATGCCTTATTATCAACTTTGATTTCAGCGCGAATTGGTTCAGAAATCAACATGGCCAGCATTTTGACCATTTGCTTCGCCACTCCGTAACCTCTGGCGTTTGGAGCAACCGTCCAAGACAGCTCCCAGACGCCTTCTGAAAAATCAGCGCGAACCACTCCAACAGGAGTACCACTTTTTTCGGCAACGAGCAACTTTCTATTTTGATTATCAAGAGTCTTTGTTAGCCAGGAAATATGCTCTTCCCTTTTTATTTCTGCGCCATGATGGCTCGCCTTTCTTGTTTCTGGATTATTCCGCCATTCTAAAAGTAAATCTGCATCCTGAATGGTGGCCAGTCGCAATGTAATGATTTCGATCATCATAACTTAAAAAAATCATAACGATTTTTACCCAGTTCCTTAGCCTGATACATAGCATGATCGGCGTGACGAAGAAGCGTGTCGGCATCGCTATTGTCTTGAGGATAAAGCGTAACACCAATACTGGCAGATACCACCACCACCGCACTACCAATATTAACTGGAGTGCTCACGGCCACCAGAATTCGTTGCAGTACAATTTTACATTGTTCCAGAGTATTTAAATCGGAAAGCACCAATACAAATTCATCCCCGCCAAGTCGCGCTAAGGTATCCCCTCCACGCAAGATATTCTGGAGGCGGCAGGTAATTTCAATTAATAATTTATCTCCGCTAGCATGGCCAAATTGATCATTTACCGGTTTGAAAGAATCAAGATCAAGGTAACACACACCTAATAAAGTATTATTTCGTTGCGCACGCGCCAAGGCTTGTTTCATTCGGTCGGCAAGCAAGCGACGATTGGGAACTCCGGTCAATGTGTCGTAGTGCGCGATGCGGTCAAGTTTTTTTTCCTGTTCTTTACGCTCAGTAATATCATATTGAATCCCATGCCATAAAATATCACCATTTTCTATGATAGTAGGAAGAGATTCAATATGAATCCAACGTATTTCATCTTCTGTTTTATAAAAGCGACCCTCCCATTCAAATTTAGTTAAGGTCGAACTGACGGTATGATTCAACGCAATAAATTCATCACGATCGTCTTCGTGTATTTTTTTAAACGCTAATTGCGCGTCCTTATAAAGTTCCCCAGCGGATAATCCTATAATAGCGCAAAATTGTGGAGTAACAAATTCAAAAATCCAACTTCCATTACTTTTCATTCTAAACTTATATACACCCAATGGAATCATTGTGACTAGAGTTGCGTACTCATGGAGACTTTCCTGAAGCGCGTACTCAGTCAAGCGCTGTTCAGTGATATCAGTGCCAATTTCCATAAGATAGCGATTACCGGTGTTGTCATCAATAAATATACTATTACTCCAATCAAATAACCGACGTTGACCATTTCGATTAATCCAGTAGTTTCTGGACCGTGGTATCAATTTTCCTTCTAGGAAGCTCGTGAAGACTTCACGCACTGGTCCTAATTGTTCCGGCAAAATAAACCGCTCTAAAAAAAATGGCTGTTCCTGTACTTCATTGAGAAGATATCCGCTAAAGACTTCTGCGGCGTGATTAAAGCGAATAATCATTCCTTTTTCATCAATAACCAGAATTAAACTGTTGGTTGTATTTAATAAAGCGTTGATAAAATGATATTCTTCTCTTAACCTGGCGCGCTCCTGATCTAGCTGATCGCGTTGCTGTTTGAGTTCTCGCCAGAGTTGTTGGCGTTCAAGCAATTTGCGAATCCGCAACAGTAGCGCCGGAATCATCACGGGTTTGGTAATATATTCATCGGCACCTTCAGATAATCCTCTGAGTTGACCTTCTTCGTTAGGATCAGCGGTGACGAAAATGACTGGAATTTCACTGGTACGTGGATTGGATCGCAAAATTCGATGAACCTCATGTCCATCCATTTCAGGCATTTTGACATCAAGCAAAATAAGATCGGGAATCTGTTCATCGACTAAAGAGAGCGCTTGTTTCCCAGAGGTAGCGAAACGAATTTTATAATTGGCTCTTAAGGCATGGGCGAAGAACTGAATATTAGTGATAATGTCATCGACAATCAGGATGTCAAGAAGATTCTCGTTCATTCAGTGTCCCCGAGAAACACCGCCTTTGAGGGGTGGAGGTTATAGGGGGGGATAGTTTTTTCCGCCCCCTGGATAGCAAAATTGGTAGTGCCCTAATTTATAGGATTCGATTATTATCCGTTTTTGTTAATCGGAAGCGAGGCATTATAGTGATGGATAAAGTACCAAATTGCTCCAATATGATTGGCTAATTCATTTGAAAATGCAGTGTCACCTAACCAATGCACAGATTAATACCGTTGCTTGATATGACTTGCCATGTCGGCAGACATGGCCCTTGAATCGAGAGTACCTTGAAGGACTCCAAGGATGGAGGACGACCCCGCAGCCCGGTTGCGTAGAGAAACGGAGCAGAGGGAGCCACGGCAGTGTGCTCGGTGGTTTCGCCGTTGAATTCGCGATAGTCTGAGGTCATGGCTAGGGTAGGGGTTGTGTTAAGAAGACCCGGAAGATCACGTAAAACCCGCCGGGCGGTTGTCAACGTAAAGT
The DNA here is from genome assembly GCA_963575715.1 of Gammaproteobacteria bacterium. Taxonomy (NCBI): domain Bacteria; kingdom Pseudomonadati; phylum Pseudomonadota; class Gammaproteobacteria; species Gammaproteobacteria bacterium. The sequence goes on from CAUYTW010000293.1 coordinate 4,314, forward strand.
TGCTACGGGCGGTAGGCCCGGACGTTATGCGCGTGGAGCGGTACAAGCCACCGAGGCTCGATTTAGCACAAGCTAGTCGATGACCGAGGACCGCTGTGAATCGCGAATTCTCTGGACTGATGAGCCGAGGATGGACCGAGGTAAAATCAGTCACGGCGAAACTCCAATCAAGATTGATAAGTTTCACTCCCAGCATTCTGGTTTTTGCGAGAATCCCACGAATTTATTCGTGAAAGTGTCAATGCTCTTCCTGCGGCCAAACCAAGAACGATCAACACCCACACGGGAGCATCGCCCATGCGCACGTAAGGAGTTGAACCCATCATGGGTTGAACCTCAGCGGTTAAAACTGCGTCCTGGAATAAAGCAGTGCGCGTGCGAAGACGACCATCCGGGCCAATAATCGCCGAGATACCGGTATTAGTGTCACGGAGCAGCCAACGTCCGGTCTCCAGAGCGCGCATTTGAGCCATCTGAAGATTCTGGTAAGGCGCGAGCGAATTGCCAAACCAGCCATCATTACTGACGTTAACAAGAAGCTCGGCCTCGGGTAATGATGCTGCAATTTCTTCGGGAAAAGCAGCCTCGTAACAAATGGAAAGACCAATTTTATGTCCAGCTAACAATAAAGGTTTTTGATTAGCCGGACCATGACTAAAATTGGACATTGGGACGTGAAAAAAACGCACGATAGGACTGAATAAATTTTTTATGGGTAAAAATTCAGTAAAAGGAACCAAATGCTGCTTAAAATAAAATTTTTCGCCAGGTAAGCCAACCAGCGCATTATAATAAATCGATTGATCACCCACGCGCAGCGCATCTTGATCCATGACCGGAAGTCCAATCAGCAGCTCGGCGTTGTTCGCTTGGGCATCCTTGGTAAATTCAGTGAGAAATTCAATAGCGTCATGGTAAAAAAAAGTCAAAGCATTTTCAGGCCAAATAATGAGCTGCGCGCCCCAATTTTTTTGAGTCAGATTGATATAACGATAAATACTGGTCAGACGTTCCTCTGGCAACCAGCGAACCCGCTGTGGAATTGCTGCTTGCAGCAGACTTACTCGCAACGGATCACCATTTTTTCGTGTCCATTCAATATTATCCAGTGCATCTCCTCCTTCCCAAAGGAGAATCAGGAGAAAAATCCAACTCAGCCGCATTGACCAAGTTTTCGCTCGTGTCAAGGCGAATAATAATCCTCCGGTCGCTGCGGTGGCAAAAGACACTCCCAAAACACCTACCAGCGGCGCGAATCCACGTAGCGGCGTATCCATTTGGCTGTAGCCAAGATAGAACCAGGGAAATCCAGTAAAAATCCATCCGCGTAGTATTTCGCAAGCAACCCATAATGCGGGAAAAGTAAGCACAGCATGGGTTGGACTATTTCCAGAAAAAAATTGCGCCGTCAGATAACCTTGCAAAGCAGGAAATAACGCAAGGAAAGCAATAAATAACGTAGTGATAAATCCCGCCAATCCTACCGAGACTTGACCCATTTCATGGATACTGATGAAAATCCAACTCACGCCCACGCCAAAACAGGCCACGCCAAATAGATAACCATGGAAAAAAGCCCGCCGTGGAGAACTATGCTCCCATAAACAATAGAGCACTAATGGTGCGAGAAATCCTAAAGAAAATACTCCGAACGGAGCAAAAGCGAAAGGAAAAAAAATTCCAGCCAGGATCGCGGAAAATTTTGGAAAGGCAATTATTATTGGCATAATTAAAGATTCTGAATTTCCTTATGCCGTATCTGTTTTACTTGATACGCATTCCTGGTTGGGCACCTTGATCGGGAGAAAGTAAAAAAATTTCCTTTCCTCCAGCGCCAGCCGCTAGGACCATGCCTTCGGACACACCAAAACGCAAGGTCCGTGGTGCGAGATTAACTACCATTACCGTAAGTCGATTGATTAAATCTTTCGCATGATAAGTAGCTTTGATTCCGGCGAAAACAGTGCGCGTTTCGCTACCAATATCAAGAGACAGGCGCAATAATTTATTGGATCCCGCGACTTCCTCGGCGGTAAGAATTCGTGCGACGCGCAAATCCAATGCGGCAAAATGTTCATAACTAATCATCGGATCAATGGGTTCCAACGGGCTAAATGATGTGTGTGGCGTAGCTACTTTTGGATCGGAGTGAGCGATTAAAGTTTCCTTTGACGCTTCTAGCATGGCCTGCACTTGCTTGGGATCAACCCTGACAAGCAGGGGTTCAAAAGGTGCGATAACGTGATCAAGCAATGGAGTGCGTCGGCTTTCCCAATTCCACGGATCATCTTTAAGAAATTCTTCAGCGCGCGCCGCAGTACGCGGTAATACCGGTTTTAAATAGATCATGATTACCCGGAATAAATTCAAGCCTTGGGTACAAATCGCTTGCAGCTCTGTATCGCGCCCAGTTTCTTTTGCAAGCACCCAAGGTTTTTTGTCATCAATGTATTGATTAGCACGATCCGCAAGCAACATTACCTCACGCATGGCCGCACCCATGGCGCGATTTTCATAATATTCGGCGATGAGATCTCCCGCTGCTACCGTCTCGGCGTACATATCTGCATTAGGTAACGTTGCTGCCAATCTTCCATCATGGCGTTTCGTAATAAAACCAGTGCAGCGGCTGGCGATATTCACTACTTTACCCACGAGATCTGCATTGACACGGTGGATAAAATCACCGAGGTTAAAATCAAGATCGTCAATACCTGAATTGAGTTTTGCCGCGAAATAGTAACGTAGATATTCTGGGTTAAGATATTCTAAATAAGTACGTGCCTTGATGAATGTCCCTCGGGATTTGGACATTTTTTGGCCATTAATCGTCAAAAATCCATGACAATAGACTGCTGTTGGGGTGCGAAATCCCGCAGCGTGTAACTGAGCTGGCCAGAACAAGGTGTGGAAATAGGCGATATCCTTACCAATAAAATGATACAACTCAGTGGAACTTCCCGTCCCCCAAAATTCCTCAAAAAAAAGACCTGTCGTTCGATCACAAAAATTTTGGAAACTTGCCATGTAGCCAATGGGGGCATCCAACCAAACATAAAAGTATTTTCCCAGAGTACCGGGAATCTCAAAGCCAAAATAAGGTGCGTCGCGCGTAATATCCCATTCCTGCAAACCAGCAGAGAACCATTCATTAAGTTTATTTAAAATTTCTGGTTGGATATGGTCTTCGCCCTCGGCCCAAGCGCGCAGCCATCCAGTCAGCGCGGGTAAGCGGAAGAAATGGTGCTGTGATTCTTTTTCCACGGGAGTCGTGCCAGAAAGCACTGATACTGGATTTTTAAGATCAGTGTATGAATAAGTAGCACCACACGCTTCGCAGGCATCGCCATATTGATCGGAAGCGGCGCAACGCGGGCATTCCCCCCTGATAAAACGGTCGGGCAGAAACATATTCCGAATAGAATCGTAAGCCTGGCGAATAGTACGAGTTGCAATCAGTCCGAGGTTATTTAAGCGGCTATAAATAAGTTGCGCGTAATAACGATTCTCCTGAGAATGGGTAGTATAGTAATTATCAAAACCAATTCCAAAATCAGCGAAATCCGCCCGATGTTCCTTGCCAATTTTTTCGACTAATTCTTCCGGCGTAATTCCTTCCTGTTGGGCACGCAGCATAATTGGGGTACCATGGGCGTCATCGGCGCAGACGTAAAAGCAGCGATGGCCACGCATCTTTTGAAAACGTGCCCAAAGGTCTGTCTGGATATATTCCACCATATGACCTAAATGAATAGGCCCATTGGCATAGGGTAGGGCACTAGTCACTAAAATATCGCGCACGAGTGGCAACATGGCGCGTAGTCCTTATAAGCATTGATGAAGAGGATTAAAAACGGACAAGCATATTATCTTAACCCAAGTAGCTATTTATACTCATGAAGCTGCATTCCACTGTGCTACATTGAGACAGAAACTTTGTAAGCACGGATAGATAGCACTTAAGTTATCCTAAGCACGCTATAATAACCCAAGTTGCCACCCGATGAACCCAAATTTTTAGAAAACGGTTATAATTGAAATTATTATCATAACTGATTATTTATATAAAAATTTATTGAATAACTGACAGCTATCGTGATGATCTCGGGTGTTGGTTAACGGATGCTGAGGTATTCACGATCAAAACAACGTTTGAACGAATGAATTAACGCTTTAGCAAATTTATCTTCTATCAATAGTTTAGTGATTCACGTAATATTCGGTATTGATGGAAACATCATAGTTTATTTTTGACTAACAAATCTTTCCTGCTCAAAAAATGCACGCTGCCATTCTATAAACATTTAAAAGGTATTAAAAGCTATGACTGTGATGGAAGTTTTTAAATGGAATGCCTGCTTTATTACCGGGCTTCCCTATGTCGATGAGCAACATCATCATCTCGTCGATTTAATCAATCGTTTTGGCAGATTGATCACTAGCCAGGCAGTAGCGTCCGACGAGCTAAACTCAGTATTCATCGAATTGGCGGATTACGCTAAATATCATTTTTCCGAAGAGGAAGAAATGATGGCAACGCTGAATCTTGATGTACGCCACCGCGAACAGCATGTTGCGAGCCATAATCATTTTATTTGGGACATAACGCGACTCCATAATGAAATAAGTGCTGATAATCATGAGGCAACACATTCATTGATGAATTTTCTCAGTCACTGGCTGGCATACCATATCCTCGGGATAGATCAATATATGGCGAAACAGGTGGTTGCAATTAAGTCAGGGCAACTTCCCGAGCAAGCCTACACTATAGCGACATTAATCCAAGATCCTGCAATGGATACCTTGCTTACCGCGTTAAATGGGTTGTTTCAACAGGTATCCGAGCGCAATCACGCATTGGAATTAATGAATCAGACACTTGAGGAGCGGGTGACCGAGCGCACGCTTGCCTTGCGTGAGGCAAATCAGCGTCTTGAAAATCTTGCGAATACTGATACCTTGACTGGCTTACCCAATCGCCGTCACGCCCTGCGCAGTTTGAGTTTTGAATGGGAAGCTGCCACGCACGCCGCCACGCCTTTGGCCTGCATGATGGTCGATGCGGATGGTTTCAAGTCGATTAACGACACCCATGGTCATGACTCAGGTGATGTGGTGCTGCGCGTCCTCTCTGCACAATTACGCCATGCGGTGCGTACCGACGACATGGTCTACCGCCTTGGCGGCGACGAATTTTTGATCATTTGCGCCCGAACTCCGCTGGATGGGGCGATGAAACTCGCCGAAACACTGAGACGCACGGTGGCCACGCTCCGTATTCCGGCGGGTGATGGACAATGGCTAGGAAGCATCAGCGTTGGGGTCGCAGTACGCCAGCCCAACATGCAACGGCTCGAAGACCTGCTCAAAGCAGCGGATGATGGAGTATATGTCGCAAAACGTAACGGTCGTAATTGTGTCGCCACCATTCAAGGATAACCATATCCATGGTTCACTAACGACCGCGTTGCTGAACGCGGGCGCGCGCAAAAGCCTCGGCCAAGGTGCTTTGACCCAGTGGGGTTGTTGTGTCTTCCGACCCTCTAGTTTTTCGCTCATTTGCCCGTGGACGCTCGCGTCCACCTCGTGGAGAACCAGGAGGCCGCTCTGGGGCCGTGTTTCTTGTCTCGGATCGAACTGGATCATCGGGGCGCATACTCAAAGCGATGCGCTTGCGCACATTATCCACTTCCAGGACTTTGACCTTGACTAAATCACCAGCCTTAACCATCTCGTGGGGATCCTTAATAAATTTATCTGACATTGCTGAGACGTGAACTAGGCCATCCTGATGTACGCCAATGTCGATAAAAGCCCCAAAATTGGTAACGTTGGTGACTACACCCTCCAACATCATGCCTGGGACAAGATCCTTCAATTCGTTTATTCCCACCATAAACGTCGCGGTCCGAAATTCGGGACGAGGGTCACGACCGGGCTTTTCCAGTTCTTTGAGAATGTCAGTTACGGTGGGGATACCAAAGAATTCGTCGATATAATCTGCTGGATTGAGGGTCCGCAGGAATTTAGCGTCGCCGATGAGCGTCTGTACTGGTTTACCGGTTCGGGTCACAATCCGTTCGACCACCGGATAGGCTTCGGGATGGACAGCAGAGGTATCAAGCGGATTAGCACCATTAGCAATACGCAAAAAACCCGCTGATTGCTCGAAAGCCTTGGGTCCGAGACGTGGCACCTCACGCAATTGTTGACGATGCTGGAAAGGACCACGACCATCGCGCAGCTCGACGATATTACGCGCAATGGTCGGAGAAAGTCCGGCAACCCGGGTAAGCAGGGGCACCGAGGCGGTATTCACGTCTACCCCCACCGCGTTTACGCAATCTTCCACCACAGCATCCAGCATCTTGGCGAGGCGAGTTTGGGAGACATCGTGCTGATACTGACCAACGCCGATGGATTTAGGGTCGATTTTGACGAGTTCTGCCAAGGGATCCTGAAGGCGGCGAGCGATGGATACCGCACCACGCAATGAAACATCAAGGTCGGGGAGTTCCTGTGCGGCGAATTCTGAAGCAGAATAAACTGAGGCACCCGCCTCGGAGACTACTACCTTTTTGAGCGTTAATTCTGGGTGGTTCCGCATTAATTCCAGTACCAAATGATCAGTTTCACGCGAGGCGGTGCCATTACCGATACTGATGAGTTCCACCCGAAATTTTTGGCACAATGTGGCCAGGGTTTGAAGGCTGCCTTCCCAATCATTACGTGGCGCATGGGGATAAATTGTTCCAGTGGCAACGATTTTTCCTGTGGTATCGACCACCGCAACTTTGACGCCGGTGCGCAGCCCTGGATCCAGGCCGAGGATAGCATGAGCACCCGCTGGAGCCGCGAGGAGCAGATCATGGAGGTTGCTGGCAAAAACTCGAATCGCCTCCTCCTCGGCACGTTCCCGGAGGCGATTGGTCAATTCCAGGGCTAGATGGGAATAAATCTTGGTGCGCCATGCGAGATGAGCACTCTCCAGCAGCCAACGGTCGGCAGGACGGCCTGCGTCGCGGAGAGCAAAACGCTCGTGAATCATGGCCTCACAGCTCGGAGTGAAATCCTCGCCCTTGAGATTGGCAGGAACCACGTTCAAGGTCAAAATCCCTTCGTTGCGACCACGAAGCTGGGCCAATATCCGGTGGGAAGGGAGAGTTTTCAATGATTCTCGTGTATCGAAATAATCCGAGAATTTAGCCCCCTCCTGCTCCTTGCCCGCCACCACTTTTGACGCCAGGCAGGCGTTTTCCCACAAATATTCGCGTAGCCCGCCGAGCAATTCGGCATCCTCGGCGAAAGTTTCGACAAGAATATGACGCGCACCCTCCAGGGCAGCTGCAACATCGGCAATGCCTTTTGTGGGATCGACATAAGCAGCCGCCGTGCGTTCGGGATCTTGCCCCGGATCGCCAAGCAGAGCCTCAGCCAGGGGAGCGAGACCTGCTTCGCGGGCAATCTTGGCCTTAGTGCGACGCTTAGGCTTATAGGGAAGATAAAGGTCTTCCAGGCGCGTCTTGGTATCAGCGGAATCGATAGCGGCGGCCAGCTCTGCGGTGAGTTTGCCTTGATCGGTGATGGATGTACGAATCACCGCGCGCCGTTCATCCAGTTCCCGTAGATAACTCAGTCGTTCCTCCAGGATACGTAGCGCCGTATCATCTAATCCTCCGGTCGCCTCCTTACGATAACGGGCGATAAAGGGAACCGTGGATCCCTCGTCCAGGAGATGGATTGTTGCCACGACTTGCCGTAGCTGGACACTGAGTTCTTCCGCGATACGCTGTTCGATACTTTGGGTCATTAGATTTTGAATAAAATATTTTTGGTGATGGATTGCCGGTGTTCCATGCCACCGACCCTGAAAAATGTTGATAATACCCTAGCGCGTCTCCTATGGGAGTATGCGCTGATTCCCTTACCTGTTAGGAGATATTGATGGATATTCGCCGGGCATTAATCGTAGACGATTCCAAGCTGGTGTGTTTTAAACTTAGCAAGATGCTTGAAGAAAAAGGGATTTCTTCCCAGGCGGTCAATTCCGGGGAAGATGCGTTGACTTACTTGGGCACTAATCCTCCCCCCGACGTGGTCTTCGTGGACATCATGATGCCGGGCATGGACGGCTACCAAACCGTTGAAGCGATTCGCGCCCAGCCTGCTTTAGCGCAACTCCCGATCATTATGTGTTCTTCCAATGATACCGACGAGGACCGCGCTAAGGCAAAGCAACGAGGAGCTAATGGTTTTTTGCCCAAGCCTCCGGCACCTGATCATCTGTTTCAAACGCTTGCCGGTCTATCCACCCCTGCCATCCCTGCTCCCGTGGTTCCTGTACCAGTACCAGCGCCAGCACCAGTACCGACACCAGCGGCACACACGCAGCCACCCACGCCTCCTGGCGTGGATAACAACAACATCCCAACGGAAGTCGTTGGTCGTTTGACACGGGAAGCGGTGAAGGCCGCCGAGCAGGCAGTGAACACTCGAATGGAAGATTTGACCCATCGCCTGGCCCTGGAAGCCGAGGAAACTGCACGGCGAATCACTACCACGTTGGCTACCGAGACCGCTCGTACCGTCGCTCAACGCACCGCGACCGAAGTCGTCGGACAGCTCGCTGAAAAAAATATTCGGCAAGTGGCCACGCAGGCCGCCGGAGAGGTTGCCCGAACTGTGGTAACTGAACTGGTACCGAACTTGGTACTGGAGCGGATGCGTGCATTAGCCGCCACCACTATGCCCGCCATCGCTGAACAAGCAATCCAGGAAGCAGTCAAACGCTTGATCCCGGAAATCCTGCAACAAATCGCCGCTCCTGCGACGGAAAATACCTTGCGTGCCGCTCAACCAAAGATTCTAGCCGAGTCTGCTCAATTGCGTGAAAACCTACGCGCCGAGTTGACGCGCGAGCTGCCGGAAAAGCTGGCCAACGCAGCAACCTTTTTTATTGAAAGCGATAGCTTCCGCGCGTCCGTGACCCAAACCGTGCGGGGTATCGCGGAGACTGTTGCTGAAAAAGTGGCGCGTCCGGCGGCAGAGGCCATGACCCGCGCCATGCTTGACCAATCTCGCGTCAGGACCGCCTCCGAGACATCACCGGGAGAACAGATTGCCCGCGAGGCACAGCGTCAAATCGAAGCATTGAAATCAAAAATAAGCCGCGCCACTTTGGCACTGGGAGGAGGGTTGGCGGTCGTAGTGCTGTATTTGGTGGCCAGATTATTTATATAAACCAAACCATTCCATTTTTGATGCGGTTTAATCGTCATGGAATAAACGGAAATCCGTGGTGACGGCATGAATGACAACCTCCTTGCCCCCGAGGAGTCTGGTGATTACCTGGTCTCATTGGCGGATCTCATGGCCGGGCTTCTATTTGTGTTCATTATCACCCTCATGGTTTTCGTGATGACTTTTCAGGGAGCAACCACCGAATTAACCAATACCGCACGCTTGCGCACGGGGATGTTGCAACGGATTACCTCGGAACTATCCAAACGGGGCGTGCGGGTCATGCTGGTTGAGGACTATGGCGTGTTACGCCTGACCGAAAATGAGATCCTTTTCCCTTCGGGGGCGGTCGAGCCTCGGGAAGAAGACCTTCCCCATTTAGCGGTATTAGGAGAAGTGCTGGAAACCGTGCTTTCCTGCTATGCCAAACGTGGTGGCAATATACCTCCGCCAGCAAATTGTCAATCTGATACTTTGTTTGGACGCCTGGAAGCGGTTTTTCTGGAGGGACATACCGACAACATGCCCGTGCGCGGAGGTCGCCTGGAAGATAATTGGCTGCTTTCAGCCCAGCGCGCCTTATATACCTATCGCGCGCTGTTGCGGGCACGTCCTGGATTAAGTGGATTGGTTAATCATCGTGGCCAGCCATTGTTTTCGGTAAGTGGCTATGGAGATGGCCGCCCGATAGTCGCTCATGCCGCGCCAACGCCAGAAGTGCGCAATCGCAGGATAGACTTGCGGTTCATCATGGTTGCCCCGCAACAAAACTAAATACTTTTGCATAAACGATTTCTTATTGAAACCATTTAGAGTTTACGTTGAATTGGCTCGATAGCGGTGAGGCACCAACACCGTATTACGCGGCGGGAGGGAATCATCAGGTAGCGGATTATCCAGGGTATAGTGCAAACCACGACTTTCGCCCCGCTCGCGCGCGCTACGAATAATAAGATCGGCGACCAAGACCAAATTACGTAATTCAATCAGATCACCCGTAAGACGAAAATCTCGATAGTATTGATCAATTTCCAGGATAAGCAAATCAACCCGATGCTTGGCGCGCTGTAATCGTTTATTTGTTCGCACGATTCCTACATAATCCCACATGAAACGACGTACCTCGTCCCAATTATGCGATACCACTACCATTTCATCGGAATCGGTTGAGCGACTTTCATCCCAAGGAGGTAATTCTCCAGGATTTGGAACCATGGAAAATTCATCAAGAATATCGGTAGCTGCTGATTTTCCAAATACCAGACATTCCAATAAAGAATTACTCGCCATCCGATTGGCTCCATGAATTCCAGTGTGGGCTACTTCCCCCACAGCGTAAAGTCCTTCGACATCGGTACGTCCACGCAGATCAGTCATGACGCCGCCATTCATGTAATGAGCAGCAGGGACCACCGGTAACGGTTCGCGCGTCATGTCGAAACCATATTCCAGGCAATGGGCATGAATATTGGGAAAATGTCGCAGAATAAAATCAGCACCCTTGTGACTAATATCCAGATATACAAAATCCGCACCCAGACGTTTCATTTCGTGATCGATGGCGCGAGCGACGATATCTCGCGGCGCTAATTCTCCACGTGCGTCAAAATTGTGCATGAATGGAATCCCATCAGGCAACAATAATCGTCCGCCTTCTCCGCGAACCGCTTCACTAATTAGAAAAGATTTAGCGCGTGGATGGTAAAGACAGGTGGGGTGAAACTGAATGAATTCCATGTTAGCTACCCGACAGCCAGCGCGCCAGCCCAAGGCGATACCGTCGCCGGTTGCTACGTCGGGATTGCTGGTATAAAGATAGACCTTACCACCTCCACCGGTCGCCAATACGACGAAACGTGCGGCACACGTCTTGACCCGACCACTATCTCGATCCAGGAGATAGGCCCCTAGACAGCGTCTGGTCGAGCGTCGCAACCAAGCACCGGTAATGAGTTCGACTGCCACATGGTTGGGGTAAATATCGACATTGGGATGAGCGCGTACCCGTTCCACTAAGGTACTGACCACTGCTTGACCGGTGGCATCAGCAGCATGAACGACGCGTCGTTGGCTATGCCCCCCTTCGCGGGTGAGGTGAAAATCTTCCCGTCCGTCCGGTTGACGTTCCTTGGTAAAGGGCACGCCCTGCCTGACCAACCACTCAATGACCGTTGGCGCTTCCTCAACGGCAAAACGCACGGCTTGAGGGTTGCATAATCCCGCTCCGGCCACTAAGGTGTCACGGACATGGAGATCCACGGAATCCTTGGCATCCAGGACCGCAGCAATCCCGCCTTGGGCGTAAAGACTCGCGCCTTCCTGAAAGTCACGCTTGGCGACTATCGCCACCTTCGCACGATCCGCCAGATGCAGGGCGGTGGTTAAGCCAGCGAGGCCGCTACCGAGAATGAGTACGTCGTAATCCAGAGTGGTATTCATAGATCCTCGGCGTGGAAACCTTTCGATCCCGAATGAATAGGTTACTTTATGGAATTTGAAGCAGAACTAAGTGTCAAATATTTGAGAGCCGGGCATGACCTAGCACCAACCATTTGACGCCATGCCGGGTAAATTGAATTTGCGCACGACCCTCCGGACCACTGCCTGTCATTTGTAATATCACCCCTTCGCCAAAAGTTGGATGACGCACCCGTTTTCCGACCCGCAATGAATCCAGCACGGCAACCTTTGTTTCTGGAACTTGAACCGCGACCGTCGGAGAGATTCCTGGTCCTTTTTTAGGTTCCGACACCGAAACTATCGGTAATACTAACGATGATCTTCTTGGTTCTGGAGAAGGCACTGCTGGCAAAATGATAGCTTCTTTTTTAGTTTTTGAAACGGCAATGATCGGCGCAGTCGCCGGTACTCTTGATGAGGGAAACGAACTTTTTGTTGGAGATTGGTACGAGGAAGGTCGGATCACACTGCCCCTCATACGAACCTCCTGTATCAAATGCGCAGGAATTTCCTTGAGAAAACGCGAAGGCATACCAGGATGATAGGAGCCATGAAGACGCCGCTGCTCGGCATAGCTTAGGATTAGCTGACGCTCGGCGCGAGTCATGCCCACATAACACAGCCGTCGTTCTTCCTCAAGACGATTGGAATTTTCGATGCTGCGGGCATTGGGAAATAAATCTTCTTCCATGCCGACCATGAATACCAACGGAAACTCTAAACCTTTAGCCGCATGAAGGGTCATGAGCTGAACTTGCCCGATATCGCCACCTGGGTCTGAATCCTCGCTACCGAGGGCAGCCTCGGAGAGAAAACGTGCCAAGCCTTGTTCTGGCTCCGAATTTTGCTGAATAAACTCACGTGCTGCGTTCACCAGCTCCGCCAGATTTTCCTCGCGCGCCTCAGCAGTTAAACGATCTTCCTTTTTGTAGTATTCAATTAATCCTGCCTTGACCACCACCTGGTCCACCATTTCATGAAGTTCAAGGTTTGCGCAGGATTGCTTCAAATTATCAATGAGTTGCAAAAATCCCGCCACCGCGTTACCCGCGCGCGCCGCGAGCTGCTGCCGTTCCAGAACTGCGAGTGTGGCCCGCCATAGGCTCATACCTTCGTCGCGCGCTACCGTGCGCAAGATTTCCATGGTGCGGTCGCCAATGGCACGATTCGGAGTATTCACGATGCGCTCGAAAGCGGCATCATCATCATGATTGATCATCAGGCGCAGATATGCAGTGGTATCCTTGATTTCCGCACGCTCATAGAAACGCAACCCACCATAAACCCGAAAGGGAACATTGGCGCGTGATAATTCTTGCTCGAAAAGCCGTGACTGAGCATTGGAACGATAAAGAATCGCGCAATCGCCATGACCGCCTCCACGAGTGATCCAATCCTGAATGCGTTCAACCACGAAACGCGCTTCCTCTATGTCAGTAATCGCTACGTACAGCAACAGCGCGTCACCCGCCTGACCTTTAGTCCATAATTCTTTACCAAGACGAGTTTGATTATGGGCAATCAGACTGTTGGCCGCCGCTAAAATCGTCGCCGTGGAACGGTAATTTTGCTCCAGGCGAAAAGTTCGCGTACCTGGAAAATCCTCGCTAAATTTTTGAATATTTTCAATACGCGCTCCACGCCATCCATAAATGGATTGATCGTCGTCACCCACGACAAAAAGAAAGCCATTATTTCCCGTTAGCAACCGCAACCAAGCATATTGAAGGTTGTTGGTGTCTTGGAATTCGTCCACCAAGAGGTGACGAAATCTTCCTTGGTAATAAGCGAGTAACGCAGGGTTGTCACGCAATAGTTCATAAGCGCGCAGCAGGATTTCGGCGAAATCGACCAGTCCATTTTTTTCACAGGTCTGTTCGTATACGGTATAAATCCGAGTCATACCGCGCGTGTAGGGATTGTTGTCAATCAGCTGGAGATGACCAGACCGCCGACCTTCATCTTTGTGACCATTAATGAAAGCCGTTACCTGGCGCGGCGCGAATCTGCTCTCGTCGAGTTGCAGGTCGCGGAGAATGCGTCGTATCTGGCGGAGCTGATCATCGCTGTCTAACACCTGAAAGGTCTGAGGCAGTTTCGCCTCTTGCCAATGCAGCCGCAACATACGGTGACACAGGCTATGAAAGGTTCCTACCCAGCCCACGCTACCAGATGACATTTTACCAATGGTTTCAATGCGTCCGCGAATCTCTCGTGCTGCCTTATTAGTGAAAGTCACCGCGAGAATTGAGGAAGGAGTTGCGTTTCTGGTTTCCAGCAACCAGGCAATCCGATGCGCTAACACTCGGGTTTTGCCGCTACCGGCTCCGGCGAGCACTAAAATTGGACCAGGCGGCACGGTAACTGCGGCGCGTTGGGCGTCATTAAGGGAATCAAGAAGAAGAGAATGATCAGAATCCATGAGCAATATCAGCCGTTGGGAGCGACACAAAAACGTGTAATGAGAGCAGTGAGCAGATCTATTGTAGGTTGCAAACGATCCATGGCCAGGTACTCATTAGGTTGATGAGCTTCAGAGATATTGCCCGGGCCAAGAATGATGGTGTCGGCTCCAAGCTGTTGGAGGTAAGGAGCTTCAGTAGCAAAGGCAACTGCCTCTGCTGGGTGGCCGGTGAGGGCTTCGGCGGCTTGCACCAGGGGGGAACTTGCCGGAGTTTCCAACGCCGGAGTACCACAAAATAACGAGAAAACCTCAAATTCGAGACCGGTACCGCTAAGTACCGCTGCCAGACGCGCCCGCAGATTGACTCGGAGTTCTTCCGGATCCATACCAGGTAAGGGACGAAGATCAATATGCAGTTCACAACTTCCACAGATACGATTGGGATTATCGCCACCATAGATACGCCCTAAATTCAAAGTTGGTACCGGCACCTTGAATTGCGGCTGATAATGATTCGCCTGTAGTTCCGTGCGCCAGGCGAGCAGTTCCACCAGCACTCGGGACATTCCCTCTATGGCGTTGACCCCCAAAGACGGATCGCTGGAATGCCCGGAACGCCCTAAGATGCGAATTCCTTCCATGAGAATTCCCTTGTGCATCCGCACCGGGATTAAACTCGTGGGTTCACCAATCACTGCATACCGTGCGCGCGGGCGTCCTGCTGCCACCAGGGCTTTGGCACCTTCCATGCTGCTTTCCTCATCGGCGGTGGCGAGCACTATCAATGGCTCGACCAGATCCTGCGCTTGAAAATGACGTACCGCCTCAATGACCAAGGGAAAGAATCCTTTCATATCACAAGTACCCAGCCCATACAGACGACCATTGGCCTCAGTGAGAGTGAAGGGATCGGAATGCCACAACGCAGCATCGTAGGGTACGGTATCCGTATGACCCGCCAACACCAGTCCACCTGGACCACGTCCCAGGGTAGCGATGAGATCCGCCTTGCCAGGTCGATTGGGCAACGCGAGCAGTTCAACAGCGAATCCCAGATCTTCCAACCATTCTCCCAGCCGTTCCACAACCGCTTGATTACTGTGGTCGTATTCGGGACTGACACTGCTAATCGAAGGAAGAGCGATGAGTTCGCCCATCCGGGTAAGTGGTTCGTGCATGGTCATGATGGCGCATAAGTACCAATAGCACGTTGATAAAGATCAGAATAATGACGGGCACTCACGGTCCAGCTGTAATCGGCAAGCATGGCGACTTCCATCATTCCCCGCCAGGCGTCCTGATGGTTGTAATATAGATTCAGGGCGCGTGCGAGGGTCGCAGTCAAGGCAGAAGGAGTAGCCGCATCGAAAACAAAACCTGTGGCTCGTTCGTTGGCGATATTTTCCGGGGTAGCATCGACAACGGTATCCGCAAGTCCTCCGGTGCGGCGCACCACTGGAAGAGTTCCATACCGCAGGCTATAGAGTTGATTAAGCCCGCACGGCTCGAAGCGGGAAGGCATAACGAAGGCATCAGCGCCAGCTTCGACAAGATGGGCCAACTCTTCGTCATAGCCGATCCGCACCGCTATCTGGGTCGGGAAGCGCGCCGCTAGGTCACGAATCTCTTGTTCAATTAATTTATCTCCCGAACCTAACACTACAACCTGGAGTGGGTGTTGAAAAAGATCGGGCAATCCTGCGAGTACCAAGTCAAAACCTTTTTGTTCCACTAATCGTCCGATAAAGCCAAGCAATGGAACTTTGGGACGCACCGGCAAGCCGAGACGCCGCTGGAGCGCTGCCTTGTTTGCGGCCTTTCCGGAAAAATCAGTAGGTGTGTAGCGATAGGGAAGGAATGTATCGTTGCGTGGATCCCAGTAGCTGTAATTCGCGCCATTGAGAATCCCGACCAAATGATTAACGCGCGCTCCGAGCAATCCTTCCAGGCCGTACCCAAAAGCCGGAGTACAGATTTCTCTGGCATAAGTGGGGCTAACTGCGGTTAACAAATCAGCATGGACTAGCCCACCTTTAATAAAAGAAACTTTCCCGTAAAACTCCATGCTTTCGGGTGACCATAGGGCCATGGGCAGGTTCAAATCAACAAAGGTGCCCCACGGAAATAAGCCCTGATAGGAGAGATTATGGATGGTGAAAATGGTTTTGGGGCGGTATCCCTCTAGGGACAGCAATGCTGGAACCAGCCCGGTCTGCCAGTCATTACAATGCACTACCTCTGGCGACCACCCTAACCCGATGTGCCCCCTGGCCAGCGCCACCACTGCCCGTGAAAACAAGGTAAATCGTTGAGGGTTATCAGGCCAGTCAGCTTTGCCATCGCCGTAGAGGTCGCCAGAGCGGTCAAAATAGGCAGGACAATCGACCAGATACAGAGGAACATCGGTATCCGGCAAGGTGCTTTCAAAAATTCTTACTGGTGTCGTGGCTCCGGGCAGATCAAGAAAACGCGCCAACGTTGGACGCTCACACCGAGATAAAGCCTGAGGATAGGCAGGTACTACCAAACGAATATCGTAACCCAGAGCGCGGAGCGCTGGAGGCAGGGACCCTGATACATCTGCAAGCCCTCCGGTCTTGACCAAGGGATGAACTTCACTGGTGGCGAACAGAACATTAATCATCAAAGTCCCCGAGAAACTTCGTCTATCAGGACTGGGAAGAAATGAGTGACGGTTTTCTCCGCACCTTGGGATAGCAAAATCTTTACCGTTGCCGGTCTTTTCCAGCAGTCAGCACTTACGGCCCAAGTTGGGAGTGTCAACGAAAACCGTGATCTTTAAAAGCTTCCCTGAACTAAGGACCATACTTCATCAATGTCCCGGAGAAACCCCGCCCTTTAGGGCGGGGAGGAAAAGGGACGGTTTTACAACCGTCCGGTAAAAACGCCGGTCTTTCCCGGCTGTCAACCCTTACGGGCCTAGTGACACACACCTTGCGGTGTGGCTCCCCTCGCCAATGTTGCAGCGCAGCTTTAGTTCTTGCGAACTTTGCAGTAGACCGTTTCGTAGTTACCCGTACCGTGTCTGCATCCGCCGCTTTCAGAGCCTGGAACTGAGGAAGCATCCCAAGGTGAGTCTTTTTGCTTCGTTGCAACGTAGCCCGATTGCTCGGACTTAGGCTGGTCAACCTCGGACTTGTTTTCACAAGCCCCGCCCTTTAAGGCGGGGTGATTGACCGCTCATTGAAACGATCCATCGCTTCGCGCACCACTTTTGCCTCGGGGTCATCTTTGAGGGCGCGCAGCCATACCTTGCGGGCATCTCCGTGTTTTCCCATCACCCATAGCACTTCTCCGAGATGGGCCGCTACTTCTGGATCAGGCTTGAGTGTCAATGCTTCTTGAAGATAATCTACTGCTTTTGTATGGTTACCCATGCGATACTGAAGCCAACCCATGCTGTCCAAAATGTAGAAGTCTTTGGGACGCAGGACTAAGGCGCGTTGGATATAACCCAGTGCGTCTTGAAAACGGTCAGTACGATCCGCCAGGGTATAACCTAATGCATTAAGCGCCTGAACATGATTGGGATCATTGGCCAAAATCGCGGTCAAATCTTGTTCTAGGATCGAAATTTTATTCAAGCGTTCAGCGGTCATGGCGCGGGCATAAAGTAACTCGGCGTTATCAGGTAATTCATCGATAGACCGTGAAAGAACTCCGATGGCATCTTCCAGTCGCCCAGCATCACGCAATAATTCGCTTTCTACCAAAATCAAGCGCACGGCCTGATCACTATCCCTGGGTTCCAGGGTTTGAAGATGGGCACGGGCCAGGGCGAGGTCTCCCTGGCGTGCGAGCAGCGCTGCCACCCGAATTTGCGCATCCAAAGAATTTTCGCCATCTTTGACCGTGCGATACCAATTTATTGCTTCTTTAGGGTGATGTTGAGCTTCTTCGATTTGACCTAAATAAAAACTTGCTTCCTGAACCCGCAGGCCGAGTTTGATTAGGTCAAGAAATTGTTGCTTGGCGCGGATATCCTGATTAGCTTGGAGATAGAGGATACCGAGAGCGAAAAGGATATCGCCATTGCGGGGTTCTTGACGTGCCAGAATGATAAATTGCTCACGAGCTTGATCGAACTGTTTAGCATCGATCAATGCGCGGCCATAGGCGAGACGCGGTGCAGTGTCGCGGGGCTTGGCCTTTACGGTGCTTGCTAGATAACTCAAAGCAGCATCGTTTTTACCCTGTACTTGCAATACCCGCGCACGCAGGATAATCGCGTCGCTCCAGTTCGGTCTGGCGTGCAGGGCCTTGTCTAAGGCATCAAGGGCGAAGGCAGGACGTTCGGCGCGCAGGTTTAGATGCCCCAGTGCGAAAAGCGCATCGGGCTGATAACGCTGCTCGGCGCGATCGACTAATTGATTCATAATCGAAACAGCGGCTTCCTTGTTTTTTTCCCGAGCCAGCAAGGCGGCAACCAAGCCATAGGCATCCTCTGCACCACGGGGCCGCAGGGCAGTGAGTAATTTTTCAAATTCAGCCAAGGCCGCAGCGGTTTCGCCATTGCGCAGGAGCAGGACGGCAAAAACTTGATGCGCTTCGTTATTATCCGTTTGCAATTCAACCCAGAGGCGGGCAGCTTCCAGGCCCATTTCAACGTCACCGGCGAAAAGTGCGATGCGGGTGGCGCGTTCGGCTACTTGGGGAAGACGGCTCATACGCGCCGCGTTTAAGTAATGTTTCATCGAAACAAGCATCTGACCACGCTGGCCCGCAAACTCCGCCATCAGCACATCGTAAACCGTCGAAGTCAGTTGTTCACTGTTCCCAGATACTGTTGTTATCTGGGTTACTTCACTACTACCAGGCGTTGCACTTGTCGCTTCACCGCCTTCCATCTCGATACCAGGCGAGACTTGGGCGCAAAGAAGCGAGGCCAGAACGAACCAATTGGCTATTTGAAATTTTCTCATCACCCGAAATTATCCTGCAGGCAGAAATTTTAGAGTAGTTATTATAACCCAAATTGTCACCTAACCCAGGCCACCTGATTTTTTAAGAGCGGTTCTTGGTATAATTTCATTAAAATTAATCTATAAATTTAATCTATTAATTACCCGTGAAGAAATAAGATGGAAAACAATAAATACAATAATTTATTGTATTTATTTTTTTTATTAAAGATAATCTGACATCTTGAAGATCGACGATGCCTAGTAGACGATACAACTATCCCCATCCGACATTAAAAGACGCTGATTTATCGGCGGCTTAAGTGAATTTTCATACCGCGTCCAAGAAGGAATTCAAGCAATGTCTCGGGTGTCAATTATAATGCCGGCGTACAATGCTTCTAAAACCATTTTAGACAGCATCAATAGCGTACTGGTGCAAACCTATAATGATTGGGAGCTAATTGTCTGTGATGATGGTAGCCATGATGATACTGCTGTGATTGTGACATCAGTGAACGATCCACGAATCAAGCTAATCAATAATCATCTCGATAAAGGTGCAGCAGGTGCGCGTAGTAGTGCCATTCAAACAGCTTGTGGGAGATTTGTTGCTTTTCTGGATGCCGACGATATTTGGCATCCAGAAAAACTGGCGACTCAAGTTGCTTTTATGATTGACCAAGGTTGCGTTTTTTCTTATGGAGATTATTATATTTTTCGTGATCATCCTAAAAATATTATTGGCTTGTTTAAAACCAAAGAATCCGTTACCTTTGATGATATTTGTAAGACGTGTGATATTGGCTGTCTCACCGTGATGATTGATCGGAATCGATTCCCCGACCTGCAAATGGTGAAATCTCCAAAAGAGGATTATGCGACCTGGCTTAATCTACTGAAACATGAAAACATGCCGGCAATGAAATATCCAGGTCTATTAGCCAGCTATCGTGTATCCAATTCAAGCATATCATCAAATAAATTCATAGAGTTACGACGGCAATATTTTGTCTTGAAAAATACAGCCAAACTTTCTTTTATTTATCGGTTGTATTGTCTCGTTTATTATGTTTTAAAAGGCTTTTACAAACATTTTATTTTTTATAAAACATGGTGAAAAAGCTCCGCAAGCGCGCAGGGTTGCAGAGAAGAAACAGCAATGGATTGCGCAATTCATTTTAGGAGTTACGCAGTTGAACTTGTTACTCTATAAAAGGATTGAATTTTTGCTGTCATTCTGCGCGGAGGTCGCGTTAGCGACCGGAGTCACAGAATCTCTATAAGTATAGATGGATTCTGCGACTCCGCTTCGCGCAGAATGACTCAATTTTTCAATTTTCAACTGCGTAACTCCTACATTTATTAAGTAAGAAACTCAAACACAACTGGCATACCTTTGACAAACCAGAAGCAACGATCATGGATTTCTGACATGTCAACACCACCAAGCGCCCGCGCCGCCGCTGCATTAGTGCTCGCACGAGTCATCGGTGCTGGACAATCCCTCACCGAGGTCTTGGCCACAACATCACTTCCAGTGTCTCAGCGTGATCGTGCACTCACTCAAGAGCTATGCTACGGGGTTTTACGCCATGGATTACTATTAGAATGCGTATTGCGCTTGATGACGCGGCATCCGTTGAAGGAATGGAATCCGCTGGTGCGTGGTTTGTTGCTCTGCGGACTATACCAACTCGTCCATCTAAAAACTCCTCCTCACGCCGCAGTAGGTGAGACCGTTGCCGCCACTGAGGAACTTAATCAGCCTTGGGCTAAGGGTTTTATCAATGGAGTATTACGCACATTCCTGCGAAACTCAGAGACACTGCTGGAACAAGCCCGGCGCGCCGACCCCGCTGCCGCTGCTGGTTATCCCACTTGGTGGCTTGCCGCCCTCCAGTCCGGTTATCCAGGGCATTGGATAACGGTGGTATCTGCCGACAACGAGCATCCTGCAATGGTATTGCGGGTTAACCGCCGTCGAACTACAGCCGTTGATTATCTTGCAGATTTAACTAAACTCGGCATCAAGGCATCTCTGCACCCCCACACTCAGGAGGCAGTGGTCCTGGATAAACCGCGTGCTGTCGAGGATATACCACGTTTTCGTGAAGGATGGGTATCTGTTCAGGATGCCGCCGCACAATTTGCTGCTCATTTGCTGGAGGTAAAACCACGACAACGAGTGCTGGATGCCTGCGCCGCACCGGGTGGAAAAACCGGACACCTGCTGGAAATTATTCCATTGGATTGTGAAATGTGGGCCTTGGATCGAGACAAAGGTCGCATGGATCGTGTTGGAGAGAACCTCACACGACTGGGCCTTTCAGCACATCTTGTAGTGGCTGATGCCACACGCAGCGTGGATTGGTGGGATGGACGTCTTTTTGATCGCATCTTGCTGGACGCGCCCTGCTCCGCTACCGGGATTGTTCGTCGTCATCCAGATATTAAATGGTTGCGTCGCGCTGCTGATATCAACAAATTGGCTGCATACCAACGCCACTTGATGGATGCATTGTGGCCATTGCTCATCCCTGGTGGAATACTTCTGTATGCGACTTGTTCAGTCCTAGCACCGGAAAACGAAGGAGTGACTAAATCTTTTCTCGCCGATCATGCCGACGCTAAAGAACGACCTTTTGTCATTAATTCTGGATTGGCCTGTACGGTAGGATGGCAAATATTGCCAGGACAGGACGACATGGATGGTTTTTATTATGCCTGTATCACCAAAACCAATCATATGATTGATTTTAAAGAATAATTCACAGTTGGAAGTAGAGATGTAATTTAAAAGTTTGTTAGAAAAGGAAACGTGACCAATCCCGGTTTGGATCTCCTGAAACAAAAAAGTGCGGATTAAGGAGAGAGCGCTTGGTATTATAACGCAAACGTTCCATGCGCACGTTGGTCACTACGCCTCCTGCTTCTTCCACCACACATTGTGCAGCAGCAGTGTCCCATTCTGAAGTAGGACCAAGACGCGGATAAAGATCAACCTTGCCCTCCGCCACCAGACAAGATTTAAGTGCGCTTCCTAAATTTACTACCTCGCAAGTAGGTAAATTGTCAAGGAATCGTTGCAATGCTTCAGTACCGTGAGAACGACTCCCTGCAATTACCAAGCAGTCCCCTCGAAATGGTCGACTATGAATTTGTTCAGGAATGGCATCTGGAGAAGTTTGGCGGAATGCTCCTTCTCCACGACAAGCGTAGTAACAAACCCCTGTCGTTGGGACAAGCACCACGCCCATGACAGGTTCGTTATTTTCAATGAGAGCAACATTAACGGTAAATTGGCCATTGCGATTAATGAATTCCCGCGTTCCATCCAAAGGATCGACTAACCAATAACGCTGCCAGCGATTCCGCTCCTCGAAGGGGATATGCTTAGACTCTTCGGAAAGAATCGGTAAATTGGGAGTTAAAAAGCTAAGTCCATCAACCAGGGCGTGATGAGCTGCTAAATCCGCCGCAGTCACAGGAGTAGCATCATCCTTACGATGTACGGCAATATCGCTGTTATAGACCGCCAGGATGCGATCTCCAGCGTTTCGGGCAATATCCAATACAGCTGGCAACCAGCCACAGTGATCATTGTGACGGGATGAAAAAGATGCGCGTGCTTTATTCATTTAGAGTCTCCGAGAAACCTCGCCCTTGAGGGCGGTGAGGAAAGGAGACGGTTTTTCAACCGTTTTAAAATGCCGGTTTTTAACGGCGGTCAGCCCGTAAACGGCCTAAGTGACGCACACTTTGCGGTTTGGCTCCCCTCGCCAATGTTGCAACGCAACGTATTGCGACCAATCGTTTCGCAGTACCAGTATCGGATCTGCTTTTGCCACTTTCAGTGCTTGGAGTTGAAGAAGCGCCCTAAAGTAAGTCTTGGCAACGTCGCCCGATTGTTCGGACTTAGGCTGGTCAATTTCGCAGTTTGTCAATTTACTTTCACAAACTTCATCTTGTAGGACGAAATAATTGACCAATATTATCCTCTAATTTTTAATTACTAAAATATTTTTTTAGTCAATATATTATAAATTATATAGTTCCAATTCATCTCTAGGTAATTATACGTATAATAATACTCGTAAACCCTTATTAAACAAACTAACAAAATGATAATTAAAGCATATTTTTAATAAAGAAAAATATAAACATATTTAATCCAAGTTGCTACCTATCCGTGCTGACAAAATTGCTGCCTCAATGTAGTTGCGGCTTCTCGTTCGGTAAGAGTGGCCGTTCTCCGAAACTTACCCAATTATCTCACTGGACAAACGGAGTTCGGTTCCTGCTTCATCAAGGCTGCCCAACGGATAGCTTGGTTATCGCCAGTAAATTCCCCATTGATGGGGGAGTCTTAAGATGCTGTACAAAAATTACCACCTTACGAATCAGCATCCTACTCGCATGGATACAGATGAGAAACGATAACGAGGACTTAA